>JBMYQZ010000478.1:0-4665 GCA_049601855.1 Limisphaerales bacterium
TCCGGACGCTGCCATGACCTGGATCGAGAGCATTCCCAACGGCGAATCCCGGGTGGAAGCGATGCACGGGATGATTTCCGGAATCGCCAGATCCACGCCGGAGACCGCCGCCGGTTATGTCGCGGAACTTCCGTCTGGCAGGACGCAGGATCAGGCCGCTGCCACCGTCACGGCGAGTTGGGCCAACGTCGAACCCCGCGCCGCCGCCGAATGGGTGTCCCAGTTTCCCGAGGGCACGGCCCGCGGCGGCGCCATGAAAAGCCTGATGAACACCTGGGGCCGCAGCGAAGCCAACGCGGCCAGCGAATTCCTTGGCACGCTCCCCGCCGGCCAATCCCGCCAGCAGGCAATTCAATCCTTCGTCGACGCTGCCGACTCCCGCGACCCGGGCATCGCGGCCCAATGGGTCACCCAACTGGAACCTGGCAGCCAGACCTATGGCCGGATCGAAAAGATTGCCCGCTACTGGATTCGCTACGACGACAAGGGCGCCCGTGCCTGGATCGCCCAGAGCGGCCTGCCTCAGGATCGGTTGGAGAAATTCCTCAAACAGTCGCACCAGATGAACAGTGGACGCGTTAGTTGGACCGGCGACTCGGGGATGAGTGGTCTCAGTCGCACGGTACTGTCGCGTTGAGCGGAATTGAAGTAACGGAAACGGTCCCGTCCGGTGTCAATAGGTGATCCATGAAGATTTTTGTCTCTTTCTTGGCCGTGATTGCGGCGGCCGGCCTCGCCTACCTGATGGCTTCGAATCGCGCGGCCACCCGTCACCAGGCCGATCTACAGCAGAAGGAAAACGCCTGGCAGGAAGCGAAGACGCGCTTCGAGGAGGCTTTGGAGAAGGCCCGCAAGAAACCGCCCGTCGTGGAGAAAGTCGTCGAACAGGTCGCCGTGGCCGTGACCGTGGAGAGCGATCCACAGCAGCACATCGACCACATTATCGCCCTCGCAGGCAAATCCGGTGATCGCCTCACCCTTCGTCGTCGAATCGTCCATGAATTCGAAGCGATGGTGGATGCCGGCTCCAAGTCGCTGCCAGTCATCCAGACCTTTCTCGATCGCAACGAAGACATCGCGCTCAGTGGCCAGGCCCAAGTCGAGACCATCCCGTCCATCGAACAGCTCTCCAAGAAGAAGAAAGGCAAGGGCACCAGCGCCGAGTTCTTCTCCTGGCGCCGCAGCCAGAACCTCTCCCTTCCCAAGGGTAGCTTTGACGTCCCGCCCACCCTGCGACTGGGCGTGATGGAGGTCGCCTATCGCATCGGTGGCGAACCCGCCGAGGCCATCCTGGTCAACTCACTCGAATCCGCCGTCCGTGGCATCGAAATCGCCTGGCTCACCGCCTGGCTCGAAAAACTCGCTCCTGGCAAACACCGCGAACTCGCTCTCGCCGTTGCCCGCAATCGCCTTGCCAACCCGTTGGAAAGCCCCGACGGCAACCTTGCCGATCGGCTCACCCGCAGTTACCTCATGAGCGTCCTCGTCCATTTCGGCGACACGTCCATGAATGGCCAACTCCAGTTGGTGAACGCCGACGGTCGACTCGATCACACCGCTGCCGGTGTCCTCAAATCGACCCTCAAGCAAAACGTGATGCCGCTGGTCGCCGCCGCTTACGCCAATCCCGATCTTGAGGCCCGCGAACGCCGTCGCCTCGTCAGCATGAGCCAGGAGTTTATCGGATCCCATCCGCAGGCCGACGAGATCTTCAACTCCCTCTTGCACAGCGAGAGCAAGGTCGATGGTTACGATCGTTACTTCGCCATCGAGGGCCTCGACGGCGGCGGTATGCCCGAGTACGGCCAACAACCGCCCCCCACCGATCCAGCCGTCATTCAAAACCGCATCAGTCTCATTGAACAATTCGTCCAGTCCGGCCGCCAACTCGATCCCAAGACCACCGGCCTCATGGAGCATACCTACAACAGCCTCCAACGCCTCGCCCAAGGCCAACCGCCCTTGGATTCCTTCCGACCCGGCGGAAAATAGTCGTCCCCACGCAACTCAGCGGCGAGACTCCGCCTCGACGTTCTGAACCGGTGACGACCGACCCACAACCCGACGAGCCGAACACATTGGAAACGATTTGTGACTGGTTCACTCCACGGAGATTTGCCTCGCTCCTGGCCCTGCTGGTTGCGGCCTCCTTCGTCGATGTGCTCTTCGGCAGTTCCGCCTTCGTCACCAAGGACTTCTCCCAGTTCGGCTACGGCTTGGCCCATCATCATCGTGAGAGTTTCTGGAACGGTGAAATTCCTCTGTGGAATCCGCTGAGCGAATGTGGAATCCCGTTTCTCGCACAGTGGAACACGCTGGTGCTGTATCCCGGCTCCTTGCTTTACCTGCTGTTTCCGCTCGATTGGTCGTTGAGTGCCTTCTCCATCCTGCACCTTTATTTCGGTGGCCTCGGCGCCTATTTCCTCGCTCGCCGTCACACGGGCAATGATCTCGCCGGCGCGATCGCGGGATTCATCTTTGCCTGCAACGGTTTCATGCAGGCCTGCCTGATGTGGCCCAATAACATCGCGGCCTTGGGTTGGATGCCGTGGGTCTTTCTTACGGTCATCCCGGCTTGGCGTGATGGTGGCAGAAAGCTGCTCATTGCCGCCTTGGTCGGCGCGCTGCAAATGCTCACCGGCGCGCCTGAAGTGATCCTTTGCACTTGGGTGATGGTAACGGCTTATCTCGTCTGGGATTGGTTTCAATCCGGCGCGGCCGTAAAGAAAGACAAGTTGCCGTTCCTCCGCTTCGCCGGACTGGTCGGTTTCATCACCCTGCTCACCGCTGCGCAGATGCTGCCATTCCTCGACCTGCTCCAACATTCCGAACGACAGGCGCATGAGGAGATCGTGGACTGGCCGACTTCGCGCTTGGCCTGGGTGCGTTTCATGATGCCGCTCTTTCACACGCGCATGTCGAGTCTCGGGTTGCTCGACCATCTCGATCAGGGTTGGATTCATTCTTACTACGTCGGCGGGACGACCGTGGTGCTCGGCTGCATCGCCTTGGGCGCGAGTCGTCGGAAATCCGTTCGTTGGATGGGCGCGATGATCCTCTTCGCCATCACCTTGGCGATGGGTGACAACTTCTTCGTCTACCCCCTGCTATCCAAGTTTCTACCCTTGGGCTTCGTTCGTTACCCGGTCAAGTTCCTCACCTTCGCCATCGCGCTCTTCCCTTTGCTTGCCGCGTTCGGTTTGCGCGAAATCCTGTCCGCCAAGGATGAGGAAGCCCGTCGCCGCATCACCATCGGCGCGATGATCGGCGGCGCTCTCGTCCTCACCGCGTATTTCCTGATCGGCTCCCAACCGGATGGACACACCGACCTCGAAGCCACTCGTGGTGACGGACACGCCCGTCTGTTTCATCTGGCCCTGATCGCCGGCAGCGTGGTGACGCTTTGGCGAGTCTCCTCATTGCGGGTCGCGCGACTCGCGGCGGTCGTGTTTATCTTCACCTTGTGGGCGGATCTCACGGCGATGCCCAAGCGCACGCTTGCGGTGAGCCGGGAAATCTACTCCCTTCCACTTCCCGCAATGAGCACGGTGAACGACGAGTTTAAACGGGGCGAAACCCGCTTCGCTCTGCTCGGCGAAACGCAATTGCGCAATGCCTTCAACCATGGGCGTCAAGCGGAACAGGTGCAGGTTGATGCCTGGTTGGCGCAGTTCATGAACCTCAACCTGCTCGGCGGCGTGAAGAAGTTCGACGGTTTCTTCGCCCTATGGTTTCCGAAGCAGAGACAAGTGCAGCACATTCTGCATTCTTGGAAACCCAACGACCTGCGCCCCGGCCTCGCGGACTTTCTCGCTATCGCCTACACACCGGCGGCGGGCCATCCGGAGCAGTGGGTGCATCGGCCAAGCGCGCACAAGATCATCAGCGCGGGACAACAGCCGGTGTTCGAGAATGATGACAATCGAACCAACCGCCTGACCCAGTTTGACTTTGATCCCTCGGCCGTGGTCTCGCTTCCACCCGCCGCCCAGTCGGAGCAAACTGCCCGCACTTCGGTTGACGTGAAAGTGGAAATCCTGCAGATCGACGCACATGAAATCGTGTTTAGCGTCGATGCCCCGACCAACACCACGGCAGTGATCGCCCAGTCCCATTACCACCCGTGGCGGGCCTTCGTGGATGAACGCCAAACGCCGATCCATCGCGCGAATCACGCCTTTCAAGCCATTGATGTTCCGGCCGGTCAGCATCGCATCACGCTGCGTTACGTTGACCGGGCATTTCGCATCGGTGTCGTTCTTTCTCTGTTCGGCATGGTGCTCCTCGGCTTGCTTTGGCGGAAGTGGTCACCACAATCGGCCCGTTCCGACGAGCCGCAATGACCGAAACCAATTCAGAACCGCATGGACCGGATGAACTGGCCGCCTGGTGCACGCCATGGCGGGTCGCGTTCTTTCTTGGAATCATGCTTGCCGCCGCTTTCCCCGGCATCGTTGCAGGAACCGAGACCTTCTTTCGCTCGGACTACGGAGTCATCGGTTATCCCGCGTTGAAGTTTCTGACCGAAACCACCACCTCGATCAAACTCCCGCTCTGGAATTTCTTCAGCAACTGCGGCACCCCCTTTCTCGCGCAATGGGGCACCATGTGCCTGTACCCGGGCAACCTTATCTTCATTGCACTGCCCATGCCTTGGTCGCTGGG
>JBMYQZ010000479.1:0-4654 GCA_049601855.1 Limisphaerales bacterium
AGGTGAAGTCCGCGCAATGGGGATTCGCCAGTTCGCCGGTGATTCATGACGGGAAGGCGATCGTTCAATGCGACGTTCAAGAGGGTTCGTTTGTAGCCGTGTTCGATCTCAAGGATGGCAAGGAACTCTGGCGCACTCCGCGCAAGGACGTTCCCACCTGGGGTTCGCCGGCCGTGCACGTCGGTTCGAAGCGAACGCAGATCGTCCTGAACGGCTGGCATCACACCGGCGGATACGATTTCGCTGATGGCAAGGAGATCTGGAATCTTTCGGAGGGCGGCGACATACCCGTGCCAACGCCGATCTTCGGGAATGGCTTCGTCTACCTCACGAGTGGACACGGTCGGGCTCGACCCATGAGAGCGATAAGATTGGATGCCAGCGGAGATATCACACCGGAGAACGTCGGCTCCACCAACGCCGCGATCGCCTGGGCGCATGCGCGGAAGGGGAACTACATGCAAACGCCCATCCTTGTCGGAGACTATCTGTATGGTTGCCTCGATCTTGGGATTCTCAGCTGCTTCGATGCCCGCACGGGAGAAGTCCACTACCAGGAACGGCTTGAGCGGGGCCGCACGGGATTCACTGCCTCACCAGTGGCGGCCGGTGGCCATCTCTACCTGACCAGCGAACAAGGCGAAGTCTATGTCGTCCCGGCGACCGACAAGTTCTCCATCGCCAAGATCAACAAGCTCGGGGAAACCTGTCTCTCGAGCCCGGCCATTTCAGAAGGTGTGCTGTACTTTCGGGCACGTCAGCATCTCTTCGCGATCGGCCACCCGTAGCGGTTCAGCGCGCCTTGTGGGGTTCGAGCAAACCGGACAACCAATGCAGGACGTTGAGGCAGAGTTGCCGGTTCTGTTCGGCGCCCGGTGCGTTCATACCCATCGGCTTCTTGGAACTGGATATCTGGGCCGAGAACATTGCCGCCTCACCAAAAACCACCACCCGCCCCTTGCCAAAGCGACGGGCAGCTGCGTGCATCCATCCATTCACTTCCACCCGCGGCGTGCCTTCAGGAAATCGATTCGCCTGCTGCGGCAACAGCAGGTAGTGCCCTTCACCGAACACCAGGAGCGGCTCGACAGCTTCCATCGCTTTGAATGCCTGACCAGTAAACGTTCGCACGGAGGTTATCGTTTCCGCCGCCGATCGTCCGGTGGTGATGGCATGATTCTTCAACAGTCCATCTGACTTGCGAAACACGCTCCGCTCCGGTCCGCGGGCATAACCGTTGCCAAACTGAAATCCCAACTTTCGACCCAGCTTCGCCGCGGCTCCGGGGAACGGCATGTGATCCGCGATCAGCAGCAGACTGCCACCGGCTCTCAGCCAATCGCTCAAAGCTTGGATCTCGGCATCCGTAAACGCGGACGGCGTGGGCAGAGTCCACGAGTCCAGATTGCTCTTGTGAAGAGCGTTGGCGATGACGAGGACGTCCGCCTTTTCAAAAGTATCGCGACTGAAAACCTTCTTCGAGGGCAAGACCTGGTAGCCATCCTTTCGCAACAGATCGGCGAAGGCGGCGTAGCGACCATCGGCGGTATGGAAGTTGTGATGCGCTTCGTCGATCAGCACGACGGGGCCGCGACCGAGCGCATAGGCCGAGTTCGTGACCGCCGCCGAGAATGCCTTGTCCGCAGCCTGCTGCGCGGATAGGTCACAGGAGCCAAGACAGATCAGCGCCCAAGCGCTAAGCCAAGCCCTGAATACTCTCGGAGTTGCTGCTGCCAAACTGATTGATCTCCAATCCCATCTTCTGCGCCATCTGGACAAACAGATTCGCGAAGTGGGTGTTGTTCTTTTCGTCGTGAGCGAGGTGTTGGCCGTGCTTGTAGCCACCACCGGCGAGGATGATCGGGAGGTTGCGCCAGCTGTGACTGCTGGCGTTGCCGAGGTTGGAACCGAAGAGAACCTGGGTGTTGTCCAAGAGCGTTGCCCCGCCTTCTTTCTTCGACTTCATCTTGGCGAGGAAGTTGTTGAAGGCTTGGAACTCGGCGAGTTCGATGATCTTCAGTTCGCTAATCTTGGTCTCGTCTTTGCCGTGATGGGAAAGGCCATGCCAATCGTTCGAAACACCCCGGATGGTGGGCGCGGCGTTCATCCCGCCAATGCTGTAGGTGATCGTCCGCGTGGAATCGTTTTGCACGGCGAGGGCGATCAGGTCGTACATCAGGTTCAGCTTGCCGATGATGTCAGCGCGATCGGCAACGTCCTGAGGCACCTTGGCATTGACTTTGGGTTTGGGTTTGTTCACCCAGCCTTCGGATTGCTGCAGTTGAACTTCAAGATCGCGCACGGAGGTGAGGTATTCGTCCAACTTCTCCTGATCGTTGTGACCGAGCGTCTTGTGCAAGGAGTTCGCCTCGCCGAGCACGGTGTCGAGGATGCTGCGACCGCGTTGGAGCTTGCGAACCTGCGCTTCCTTCTCCTGCTTCGTTCCCTCAACGAAGAGCAATTTGAACATTTTCGACGGCGAAGTCTGACCTGGCAAAGGAACGCCACTGGCTGTCCACGAGAGCGAGTTGCCCCGGTTGGAGAGTGCCAGGTAGGGATAACGGGTCTGGAGTCCGATCTTCTGCGCGATCACTTGGTCGAGCGAGATCGTGTTCTTGAATCCGGCCAGGCCCGGACGCTTGGCCGAGGTGAGCCAGGTCTGTTCGGAGGCGTGGCCGTTGTTGCCGTTTTGTTCCGGGTGCGAGAGGCCGGAGATGACGGAGAAATCATTTCGGTGTTGCTTGAGCGCATCGAGATACGGCGTCGACCCGTACTCGCGCCCCGCTTTCGACGGAAAGAGGAACGGCGCGTGGTAGCCCAGTCCGGCACACATCGCGACGAAACGCATTGGTGCCTTCCTGCTCGCAGCAAAAGCCGGAGTCATCGCATCGAGCAACGGAAGGCCGAGACCGACGCCAACGCCGCGCAGAAACGTGCGGCGATCAAGAGATGTGCGACTGGATATGTAAGGAGTGTTCATTTCGTTTGGAAGATTTCGCTTTGCACGATGAGGTGGACCAGCGTTCGTAGTCCGTCGCCGTTCTTATCGAGCTCTCCAACAATGTGAGTGATCTCGGGGCGATCGGAGAAGCCCATCTCGCGGCCGGTGGCGAAGGTGAGGAGTTTCTTGGTCACGCATTTGGCGACGTGATCCTTGCTCTCCAGCAGAAGCTTCTTGAACTGATTGAAATCGGTGAACTTACGCCCGTCCGTGAGTTGGCCGCTGGCGTCCACCTGCGGTCCGAGCTTGTAACTCACGCGCCGACCGTCGATCTCCTTGTCCACGCGTTCGCCGCTGCCGATGGAACGAAAACGTTCGCGATAACCGCCGATCGGATTGAACGATTCCAGTGCAAAGCCCGGCGGATCGATCATCTGGTGACAGCTCCGACAACTGGTCACGTCGCGATGTTTGTCGAGGAGTTGCCGGATCGTCTCGGCGCCGCGAATGTCCGGTTCGACACCGGGGACGGATGGCGGTGGGGGCGGCGGCGTGATGCCGAAGATGCGCTCGAGTGCCCAGACGCCTCGGAGCACGGGAGAAGTCGTGGTGCCATTCGCAGAAACCTTGAGGATGCTGGCGTGGGCCATGATGCCGCCGCGTGGGCTGTTGGCGGGGAGGGAGACTTTCTGGATGTCAGGGCCAATGACGTTGGGAACGTCGTAGTGCCTCGCGAGACGCGAATTGATCATCGCGAAGTCGGAGTCGATGAAGTTGGCGATGCTGAGGTTTTCAGACAGCAACTGGCGAAAGAAAGCGCGGGTCTCGGCGAGCATCGAAAACTTCAGGAAGCCATCGAACTCGGGGTAGAGTTTCCGGTCCGGGTTGGTGAAGTTGATGCTGCGCAGGTCGAGCCAGGCGTCGGTGAAGTCGGTGATGAATTGTTCCGCTTTTGCGTGATCGAGCAGGCGATTGGATTCTTTTTGTAGCGCGTCGGAACCATCGGTCAATTTGCCGGCGGCAGCAGCGGCCAGGAGCGGTTCATCGGGAGCGGCGCGAGTGAGGAAATACGACAGGCGAGAAGCGAGGGTGTAGTCATCGAGCTCACCGGGCTTTTCCTGGAAATAGAGGAAGTCGGGTGAACAAAACAAGGCAGCAACCGAAGTGCGCAAGGCTTCTTCGATCGACGAGCCCTTGCCGGTCTCGGTTTGGAACAACCTGATGTAGGGTGCAAGTTTCTCGTCTGACACGGGACGGCGGAAGGCCTTGGTCGCGACCCGCTTGAGAACTTTCGTGGCATCAGCCACGGGATCGGTTGTCTCCACGGTGAACTTTGGCCGGTAGTATTTTCTTTCCCGATCGCGTGGGTTGCGCGGCATGATTTCCTTTCGGTTCACGCCGTCGAAGATCATCTTGTGACCGCGACTGGGATATTCCTTCACCAAGGGGCCTTCGATCTCGACGTGATTGATGGCGAGTCCGGGACCTTGATACGCCGCCAAGCCCTTCTTGCGGATCTCGTTGTTGCGATCAGAGATGCCGTAGGGCTCAATCTGGATCATATAACGATCCTTGATGAAGACCTCGATCTCAACCGTGGTCGGTTTGCCCGGTGGGAGGGAGTAGTAGCCAAAGGTAGGTTTCTCCGCGCCGCGTTGGAACGTGGTCGCACCAATGGAGAAAGTAATGGGTTTCTCACTCTGGTAGGCGTAC
>JBMYQZ010000480.1:0-4650 GCA_049601855.1 Limisphaerales bacterium
TGCTGAACCTCTTTTCAAAGGCCCGCATTCACTGAGTGCCACCGAGATCACGATCTTCAAACAGGTTGTAGGCGATGACGAGGGACGCACCGAGATAGCCGAACAGATACAGCAACGACTTGGAGAAGTACGTCCAGATGCCTTCGATGGTTTTCTCGCCTTCAATCGCATCCGTAATCCAGAAGAGCTGCCAGTTCGGCAGGATCGCGTAACCGACATGGCCCCACCATGAGCCGGCCTCCGCGGCTCGCCCGAAGAAGTAGTCGCTGACCAGACCTGCGAGAAACAGGACGGAACACACGATCAGAGTCGGGACGGTGTCGAGCCGGGTCGAACACGCCAACGCAATCCCGCTGAGGATCAGCAGCGCGACGAGAATCAAGGCCCCCGCCGGGATCAGCCGCCAATCCACGACATTGCCGTCCGGGTGCTTGATGAAGAAGGCCAGCAAGACGAACACCAGACCGATCGTGAACGCCTGGGACCAGGCCGTGGCCGAGGTGTAGTTCACGTTGTGGAAGTAGTTGAAGAAGGCGCCCAAGGCATAGGCCGCGGCAATCCCCGCGAAGAACAGTCCAATCCCCGCGAAGTCCGCATCGCCGTAGGCGTCGAAAGCCATGCGACTGGCAAGCAGGGTGGCGAGCGTGTTGAGAATGGTCAGCAAGATGATCGCCTGGGCGATTCCAAGGTATTTGCCGAGCAGGAAGGTAAAGCGATCGATTGGTTTCGCGAGGACAGCGAGTGCCGTGCCTTCGCGGATCTCCATCGCGACCGAGGACGATGCGGTCAACACCGCGCCGAACAAGCCGGCGAGCAAGGTGACGGAGAGGGCGCTGTCGCGAACGAGTTTATGGTCTTCCCCAAAGCCGAAATACGGCAGCCCGGCGATGATGATGATGAACCCGGTCGATGCGCTGGTGAGAAGCAGATAGACGGGTTGGCGCAGCAGTTCCGTAAAGGTGTTGGCTGAAATGGTAAGCAGTGCCCTCATCTCTCACTGCGTTGGAACCGGTTACCCGCGTCAGGTTCAATCCGATCAGAAATACCGGATGAAGGCCTTCTTGCGGAGGCGGCCAACATACTTGTCCTGCAGTTCCTTGCGTTCCTCGCTGACCAGCTTCGTTTCGATCTCGTCGCGTACTTCGCTCAAGGGGCGGACGTAGGCGATGCGGATCTTCTCCACGCGCATGATGTAGCAGGCGTCGGGCGTATTGATGAGGCCGCTGACTTCACCGGCCTTCAGCAGGGCGGAGGCATCGGCAAGTTCCTTGCGCAGGACTTTCGGCTCGATCCAGCCCCAATCACCCCCGTCATCCTTCTCCCCACCCTCAGAGTAAATCGAGGCCATCTCCTTGAAGTCCGCGCCGCCGGCGATCTTCTTCAGGATCTCGTTGGCGAGTTTCTCCACTGCGGTGTTGTCACCGCCTTCCACCTTGTTCAACTCGATCATGCGCAGGCGGATCTGATCGGGCAGGCGGTAATCTTTGACGTTGCCCTTGTAGTGCTGCTCGATCTTGAAAGGAGAGATCACGATGGCGGATTGGATGTGGTAATTCTGCATCTGCTCCACGATGAATTGCTCGCGGATCTCCTTTCGGAAATCACCATAAGTCATGCCGCGTTGCTCCAGCGTCTTGATGAGGCGGGAGCGATCGCCGTATTGCTCGCGGATGCGTTCCTGCACAAATTCCTCGATGAAGCGCTCGGGCATCTGGAATCCGGACTCCTTGAAGTCATCGAGCATCAACTGACGGTCAATCAACTGGTTGAGGCCGTCGGTGTAGGCCTTGCGTGCTTCCTCGGCGAACTTGCCCGTGTTGCGATGCTGCGTCTTGAGGAATTCAATCACCGGCTCGATATACTCGCGTGCTTCGTTTTCGGTGATCACCGTGCCGTTGACAACGACGACGATGCCATTGACCAATTCCGCCGCCGGGGCGACCGCAAGGCCAAGCATCAGGATGAGCGCGCTCAGTGATTTCCGCATAACTTCTGCGAGATATACTCCGGAACCTGCGCGCCGGGGTCAAGCGCCACTCGTTCACCATGTCTCGCGGCTTCAGAAAAACTCCAGCTGATTGCCGGCCGGACGCCGGAATGAGACGGCGGAGAGATTCAATTTGCGTCGGTTCAGGCCCGCCTTGCGGCTGGCGATCGTGAACATTTGCTCGATTTGTTCGGCGATATTACCGGTGCCGCGCATGCGGTCGCCGAAATCGGAACTGTTCAGTTTGCCGTCCCGCAAAGATCGGATTTGATTAAGCACCTTCTCTTTCCGGTCGGGAAAGTGTTCCTCCAGCCATTGGTCGAAGAGTTCCTTGTTCGCGTAGGGCAGACGGATCGCAACGAAAGCCGCATGGGTCGCACCGGCTTCGGCGGCGGCGGCGATGAGTTTCGGAATCTCGTGGTCGTTGATCGCGGGGATGACGGGGGCCACCATCACGCCGACGGGAATGCCAGCTTCGGCCAGCGTGCGAATGGTGCGGAGGCGGGCGGCCGGGGGAGAAGTGCGAGGCTCAAGAATGGAACGCAGTTTCGTATCGAGGGTCGTGAGCGAAATGAAGACCGCCGCAGCCTGATGCTCAGCAAGTTCCTTCAACAGGTCGAGATCGCGGGTGACCATCGAGTTCTTCGTCACGATGCCGACGGGGTTGCGACACTCGGCGAGTACCTCCAAGCAGGCGCGGGTGAGCTTGAGTTTGCGTTCGATGGGCTGATAGCAATCCGTCACACCGCTCATCGCGATGGTCTGGGGCTTCCATTTGCGGGCGGACAATTCGCGACGCAGCAGTTCCGGGGCATCATGCTTCACCATGATCTTGGTCTCGAAGTCGAGGCCTTGCGAAAACCCGAGGTATTCGTGCGTCGGTCGGGCGTAGCAATAGACACAGCCGTGTTCGCAACCGCGATATGGATTCAGGCTGGCATTGAACCCGAGATCCGGACTGTCGTTGTAGGCGATGATCGTCTGGGAATCGTCCGGCAGAAACTCGGTACGCGGGAGCGGATCTACCGAATCATCGTATTCCTCATCGCGCACTACCTCCGTCGCTTGGAAGCGATTCTTCGGCGAAGCCAAGGTGCCGCGATGTGGTTGTTTGCTCATCAAAAGAAAGCCAGGTGCGGAGCTCACCCGCACCTGACTCTAAAGGCAGGGGTTCGTCAAATCTCGTCCATTCCGACGGTCAACAACCACGACAAACCCGACTGCTGATCAACAACACACAATGAAAGTCAAAACGAAGCCATGGCGGATCCTACGCTCGCCACGATCAGGCCACCGACGACGGCCAGTCGGAAGAATTCCCTCCGGCACTGCTGAATGATCTCGTTTCCGCTCTCGGCGTCTCGATCGTCGATGATTTCCAATTCTTCGGTCATAAGCGTGATTTCGTTGGTTTCGTTCTGCGACACCAACAGGCTACGCCAAGACAAGTTTTCCAAAACCGGGCTCACCACCCCAACCAAACCCAAGGCCAACCCCTAGGGGCATCGCGATCCATCGGATAGATGTCAAATAAAGAGTCTGGCTAATTATCTGATTCAGTTTTTCTGAGGAAAAGATGGGCTGGCGACCGATTATCACGGTTGCGCGTGGGTGGGGGAGCGGCTACTTCTTTGCTGCCCTGATGAAAAAACTTCCTGGATTCTTCGCTTCGCTCTTGCGCCCTTGGACGTGGGGGATGGCTTGGCGGGACAGTCGGCGGAGTCGGGGGCGGTTGTTGCTGTTTTCGTCGTCCATCGTACTGGGAATCGCGGCGATGGTGGCCATCGGATCGTTTGGCCAGAATCTTGCCGATGGGATCGAGGTGCAATCGAAGGCGCTGCTGGGAGCGGATATTCAGGTGAATTCGCGACAGCCCTTCTCCGGTGAGGGGCGGGATTTTCTGGATTCGATCGGGGCGGAGCGCTCGTACCAGACGACGTTTTCTTCGATGTTGGGATTTCCCTTCGCCGATGGTGCGCGGCTGGTCCAGATCAGGACGTTGGAAGGTAGGTTTCCTTATTATGGAGCCATTGAGGCGTCGCCGGCCGGGGCGGTGGAACGGTTCTGGAAGGCGGAGGGAGTCTTGGTGGAGGAGAATTTGCTGGAACAATTCGGGGCGAAAGTCGGCGACTTCGTGCAGATCGGAGCGATTCCGGTGGAAGTGGTAGGCGCGTTGCAGGCGGTGCCCGGGGAAAACATGGTGTTCGCCACGGTGGCGCCGCGGGTTTTCATGCCAATCGAAATGCTGGATGCATCCGGCCTGATCGGGAACACCAGCATTGCGCGGTATCGATGCTATTTCCGTTTCGACAATGACGAGACCATGAAGGCGGGCTTGGCGCGGATCGAAGAACGGCGTCGCGCAGATCGTTGGGGTGTCGACACGGTTGAAGAGCGAAAGACCGAACTGGGCAATGCGCTGCGAAATCTCTATCGCTTTCTTAACTTGGTCGGCTTCATTGCGCTGTTGTTGGGAGCGATTGGAATCGCGTCGGCGATTCAGCTTCATATTCGACAGAAGTTGGATTCGGTGGGCGTGTTGCGTTGTTTGGGCGCGACGGTCGGACAGACCTTCGCCATCTATCTGATTCAAGGCGCGGTCTTGGGAATGATCGGGGTGTTGGTTGGATGTGCCGTGGGATTGGGTGTGCAGCGGTATCTGC
>JBMYQZ010000481.1:0-4646 GCA_049601855.1 Limisphaerales bacterium
CTTCGTTGAGCGGGATCGGCCTGGATGTCGTAGAGGACCGAGCCGTCCATCAGGCGCCAGCGTTCGGTCATGACAACCGAGTCCTGCCAAGGCTTCGGCTGCGTCCGGAAGTAGGCACCGCCCTGAAACTGAACCGTGAGGGAGGTGCGCGGCCATTTGGCCTTGGAATCTCTCAACAGCGGAGCCAGTGACCGGCCATCTGAGCGATGTGAATCAGGCACGTTGATTCCGCACAATTCCGCCAAGGTTGGGAGCACATCGATGTGAGCCGCCAAGGTGTCGATATCACGCCCGCGTGTGAATCCGCCTTGCGGCCAATGCATGAAGAAAGGGACCCGATGTCCGCCGTCGTAGACGGAGGACTTCTTTCCGCGCATGCCGGCATTGAAACCCTTGACGGCTTCACTGTTGAGACGGTCTTTCCCGAACGTTGCACCATTGGCCGTGCCGTTGTCGGTCATGAAGATGAAAATGGTATTCCTCTCGAGATCGAGCTTCTTCAGCCGTTTGCGGAGCAGTCCAACGTTATGGTCAATGTTGGCGACCATGCCGTAGAAGTTTGCTCCGTTGCCCCAGTCTGCCGATGTCTTGTAGGGCGCTGCCCATTCGGGCGGCACGCGATACGGACCGTGTGGCGCATTGGGAGCGATATAGAGAAAGAACGGCTTCTCACGATTGTTCTCAATGAAACGCATGCCTTCGGCGAACCAGACATCGGTGCAGTAGCCTTCGAACTTTTCAAACTTGCCGTTCCGCTCGTAGGTGTCATCGAAGTAGTCATTGCCCCAATGATCGGAGGCTTGTCCCACGCCTCCGCAGCGATGCCAGACGACGTCCTGAAACCCGCGATCTTGCGGGCGATGCGGCGCATTGTCGCCGAGGTGCCATTTGCCGACCATGCCGGTGACGTAGCCGGCGTCGGCAAACACGTTGGCGATGGTGCGTTCATCGGTGTGCATCATCGTTCGACCACTACTCGTGCGATAGGCCCCCGTCCGTGCGGGATAGCGTCCGCTCATCAGGGCCGCCCGGGTCGGAGTGCAAAAGGGGCTGGCGTGAAAGTCGGTGAAACGCACCGACTCAGCGTGCAGTCGGTCCAGATGGGGCGTTTTGAGGATCGGATTCCCGTGACAGGCGAGGTCCCCATAACCCTGATCATCGGTCATGATCAGGATGACATTCGGACGACTGGCATCCGTCAACACGACGGAGCAAAGAACGGATAGAAAGGAAGCGAATAGGCGCATGGATTGCCCCAACTTTGTCGCCGCTTCGGTGGTCGATTCAAAGGATTTTTACTTACCCCGCGGCTTTGAAATCTCAAGCGGAACGTCACCGGCCCATTCTCCGCTCTCGGGCATGTGATACATGGAGAACGAGGTTTGGAGCGGATAGTTGCAGACGCAACCGGTCGAGAAGCACGGGACATTCAACAAGCCGCCGGCCGCCACGAGGCTGTTGCTGCAACCGGAGCGCAGGTTGCGCAGGCTGTGTTTCTGGCCCGCACTCAGGTCAACGTAGGCGGCGCTCTTGTAACGCAGGAACAAGAGGCTGTCGCTGCCGACGGTGTAGTTGCAGGCGCCCCGCTGGAACAATTGCTTGTCGGAAAGCAGTTTGCCCGTGGCCACCTCGTATTTGTAGCCGCTCTGGTTGATGAAATCGTAGTCGCTCAAGATCAACGGCTGGACGCCGGCACGTTCGGAATGCCATTTCTCCTTCCCGGTCTTGGCATCCAACGCGTGCAATTCCTTGGACTTGCCGGTGAGCAACATTCCATGTCGGGCGTTGAAGGCTGCCCAATCATCATAAGGACGGATGGCGAGCGGGCCGCGCTCAGTCATGACGCGATACTTGTAGTTGAAACTCCTTTTCCAACGCTCATCGCCGGTCTTCGCGTCCAGGGCGAGGACAACGCTTTCGTAGGCATCCTTGGCCTGGCCGCGTCGATTCAATTTATCCACCACCACCGCCGAAAGCGAATCGCAGGCGAATACCATCCCATCCCCAATCACGACGGAATGGAGGTTGAACCGATGCTTGGCCTTGCGGGTCCATAATTGCTTTCCGCTCTTCCGATCCAGGCCGATCAACACGCGGGCATCCCAAAGACCATGATCCATGGCCGAATGACTGTGATGAGCTTCCGGTAAATTGAATCCAATGGCGACCAGCAGCAGATCATCGGTTGCGCGAACAGATACCACCCCGGGTCTGTCTCCCTCCTTCACTTCCAACTTGAGTGGCAATGTCTGACGCGTCACACCGGTCTCCGGATCGAGCACCTCGCACTTCAATCCGCTCGCCAGATAGACGGCATCGGGAAAGGTGACCATCCGCACAATCGACGACTCGGTGCGGCGTTTCCACAAGAGTCGGCCGGTGTAAATGTCGATCGCCTTCATCTCCTTCTCCGCATCGTCAAAAGCCACCAGGCGTCCGGCGGCGACCTCCGGCTTCACGCCGCGGCCGTAGTCTTTGCGCTTCTCGTATCCGTGGTCCGGTCCATCGCCATACCAGAGAATTCCCAGCGGCGCCTGCACCAGCTGATCGGTCGAAAAATAGACTCGGGCCGCATCGCCTGATTCATGTGTCCAATCGGCGGCGCCTTCCAACGCGCCGTCCTTCTGCACGCCGGTCAGGTTTCCTTTTTGCCAGATTGCCGAGCCAGCCAGTTTTGCCTTCGACAACACGTCGCTGCCCCAGAACACATCGTGGGCGAGGAGGATTCCACCGTAGGGACGCAACACCTGGTAGAGATCGAGTGGCGTGACCGCACCGTTTTCGAAGGATGTCTCGGACACAATCAGGCTGGCGAAATACGGTGGCAGCTTCACCGCTTTCGGGTCCGCCACGATGGCGTCGAAACGCTTTCCGTAAACACCCGTGGACGTGAAACGGCGACGGAGTGAATTGATCTTCTCAGCATCCTGATCCACCGCGACCACCTTCATCTCGGAACGCGCCAACAGCGACTCAACCAAACTCCCCGAATCCAGCCCCACGACCAGCGCATAGCCGTGAGACCTGCTCGCCGCAGTCAGGATCCGCTCCGTGCGAGCATCCTTGCTCAGCTGAAGTGGCGAGGATTTCGTCATCTGATGATCGGCGGCGGCCTTCGGTTTCTTCGCCCCAAAGCAAAGCAGTTTTCCGTCTTCCTGGACGACGAACAGCCGGCTGTCAGCCGCGAGCATGGAACTCGGGTTGCCAGCCAATGGCTTCTGCCACGCAATCTCCGGTGCTGCCGCTTTCGTCGAGGTGTGGAGCGCAAACAAGGTGTTGTCCACATGGGTATAGACCCGCGATCCTGCTTTGATGATCACGCGCGAAGAAGTCTTGCTACCCTTGGCCAGTTGCATTGGCTTCCACAGAGGCGGTGCGTCCCATCGGGCCGGGTGAATCGTGGTCTCACCCACCTTCTTCTCATACAGGGAAGTCTCAGCTTTTTGAATGTCCCAGCCATACAGGTTCCCATTGCCCATGCCGTAGGCGATTCCGTCTTCGAAAATTGAACGGTAATCGCAGGCCGCCATGAATTTGTATTGATAGAACGGCCCTTCAAAGAGATCACGCTGGTTGCTCCAGCCGTTCGGCGCCTTGTCTCCGGCCGACACCCAGCGATCGCCGATCTCGCGTCCGTCCTTCATGCTCACCACTCCCTTTTCCCCGACGAAGAGCAGCCGGCCATTGGAAGTCACCCGAGAATCCCCATGACGATATCCCTGCACGAAGTAGAGCAATTCGCCGGTTTCCGGGTTGAACCGCGCCGGCATGGATCGTCCATTCGGCACGACCACTTTGTCATCAGCGAACAGGCAGTAACCCTGCGGCGAGAGCGCAGCTTCCTCCAACAGGTTGTGATCGATGCGAACTTTGGAGAGATAGTTGATGTCTCCGTTGACCCACTTCACCTCACCCGAGTCCGCGTCCACTGCCTTCACGAACACTCCCATCGAAGGCCAGATCCCGGCCCCGAAATACACCACCCCATCCTTGATCACCGGCCCACCCCGGACCGGCCACAAGGACACCATTCGATTGTTCCCCAATTGTCGGTAGTCACCGCGCTCATCGGGTGCCCCGCGAGCTTTCCAACGCAGTTTCCCGGTCACCGCATCGAGCGAATACAAGAAGCCGTCGTCCGAGCCAAAACAAACCGTTCCCTTCCACGCCACTGGCGCCAGTCGCACCGGCCCGTCACTGTAAAAGCGCCAAAGCTCGTTTCCCGATTCCGTGTCGAGCGCCCGCAAGCTTCCGTCTACCGCCGAGCCGACAAACAGACGTTTGCCGAGCACCACCGGCTCGATCGAGGAGTCAAACTGCAGGCGCGTTTCATTCGGCCAAGCCACCGTGGATGGAGGCAGTGCTCGCGACCATTGAAGGTGAAGCTCACCCGGCAGTTCTTCTGCCGACGTCCCGCTGCGCAAGACATCATGCCGCCACATCGGCCAGTCACCGGCGAGCGTCGACCACGAGAAACAGGCCGCCGCAAGCGCGGCACAGATTCGAGAAAGATGCTTCATGCTTCCTCCGTTCTCTCATCGCTCCCAACACATTGCAATCTCACGCCAACGAGACTCTCACGAGTTCTTTCCGGGTGTGTTCGTAAGTGAGGGTTGGTGTGAGGCGTGGATCGCGCCGAAGTCCCG
>JBMYQZ010000482.1:0-4645 GCA_049601855.1 Limisphaerales bacterium
CACTGATCTGAATATCTTCTTGCGCGGCGATGTGAAATCCAAAGGGCCCCTTGTTCCTCGGCGTTTTCTCGAAGTGTTGGCTCACGATGATCCCGGCCAATTCAAGAATGGCAGTGGCCGCGGCGAGTTGGCGATGGCCATTGCGGATTCGAAGAATCCCCTCACTGCGCGCGTATTCGTTAATCGTGTCTGGGCGATGTTGTTCGGTCGCGGGCTGGTTGGATCCACGAGCAACTTTGGACAACTTGGGGATCGTCCGACTCATCCGGAGTTGCTCGACGATCTGGCGGTCCGTTTCATGAGGCAGGGTTGGTCCGTGAAATGGCTCGTTCGCGAATTGGTGCTCTCGGCGACTTATCAGCAGGCTTCCAAGCAGAATCTGGCCAACGCCAAGATCGACGAGTCGAATACCTATCTGTGGCGGATGAATCGCCGCCGCCTTTCGGTGGAACAACTTCGTGACGCGATCCTGAATGTCTCCGGCCGGCTCGATCGAGAGGGCGGCAAGTCCCTGGAACTGGACGACGAAAAGAATCTGCGACGCACGGTTTATTCGCGTGTCAGCCGCTTGCAGTTGAATCGCACGATGATGCTCTTCGATTACCCCGACGCCAACGTGCACGCCTCGAAGCGTTTCTCATCCACGACGGCGCCTCAGAAGCTCTTCGTGATGAACAATCCCTTCGTCATCGCTCGAGCTCGTGATTTTGCGAAGCGGCTGAACGTTGCGGCGGAGAATCACTCTGACCAGGTCGACCTGGCATATCGTATGGCCTACGGTCGAGAGCCCGGCGAAGGCGAAAAGGCAATTGGTTTGCAGTTTTTGTCGCAGGAAGAGGGCGTTAAGATGACCGCGCTGGAACGTTATGCGCAGGCCATTTTGGCCGCGAATGAAATGATGTATCTCGATTGATGAAGGACGACGGAATATCTCGGCGTGACATGCTCGCCACTTCGGCTGCCGGCTTTGGCTTGATGAGCCTCGGCGGCTTGATGGCGCAGGCGAAGTCAGGTGGCGGTCTGCATCATCGCGCGCGGGCCAAACGCGTGATCTTCCTGTTCATGAACGGCGGCCCGTCGCACGTGGACACCTTCGATCCCAAACCGGCGTTGGTGAAACAAGCCAACCAGAAGCCGGACGGCGAACTCTATCGGAAGGTGAATCCGAAGAGCCGGTTCATGCCGTCGCCCTTCGCGTTCTCGAAACATGGGCAGGCCGGCATCGAAGTTTCCGAGTCGCTGCCGCATCTCGCCAACTTGATCGACGACTGTTGTGTGATCCGGTCGATGCACACCAACGTGCCGAATCATGAGCCGGCGTTGCTTATGATGAACACGGGCAATATCCAGCCGATTCGCCCTTCACTTGGTTCATGGTCAGTTTACGGGTTGGGATCGGAGAATGAGAACCTGCCCGGTTTCGTGGTCCTACGCCCATCCTCAAAGATCGTGGTTGGCCCGGCGCTTTGGTCCAACAGCTTCCTCCCGGCGCAGTATCAGGCCACCAGTGTCATCACTCAGGACATGGCAGTGGACAAGCTCGTTGCCGATGTTCGAAATCCAGTTCTGAGCCAGTCGGAGCAGCGTCGGCAGATTGATCTGATCCAAAGCATGAATCGGTTCCATGCGAAAAAGCGTAGCAACGACTCCGCCTTGGAAGCGCAGATCAAGGCGATGGAGACGGCCTACCGCATGCAGACGCAGGCGGCCGATACTTTCGATGTCAGCCGCGAACCGCAGCAGATCCGCGATCTGTACGGTGATACCGGGTTCGGCCGCTCATGCCTTCTGGCCCGACGTCTGGCGGAAGACGGGGTGCGCTTTACGACGGTTTACTACACCAGCAGCAGCACTCAGCCGTGGGACACGCATAGCAGTCACAATCGCAGTCATCCCGGGCTGTGCACGGACAGCGACCAGGCGAGTGGAGCGTTGATCTGGGATCTCAAACAACGGGGCATGTTGGATGATACTCTCGTCATTTGGGGTGGAGAATTTGGCCGCACGCCGTATTCCCAAATCGCCAAGAACGATCCGGCGGGTATGAAGCACGGTCGCGATCATCATTCCACTGGATTCTCAATGATGCTGGCGGGTGGCGGCATCAAGGGTGGCCTTGCATATGGGGCGACCGATGAACTGGGAATGAACGCGGTCGAGAATCGCGTCCATCCACATGATCTTCACGCGACGATCCTCCACCTGATGGGAATCGATCATGAGAAGTTGACTTACCGCTGGAGCGGTCGCGACTTCCGGTTGACGGACGTGCACGGAAACGTGCTGCACGACATCATCGCGTAGCTCGTGCTTGTGCTCGTCTTGCTGGAAGCCTGCCGGACGAGTCTTACCGGCCACCGCGTTTGAAGGGTCGTGGAGCTCTCGTCTTCTGAACACTTCCCGACGCCTTGTCCTTCCACATCCGCTTCTCGTAGTTCCGATTCAACTTGCTGAGATCGGTCTGGAGACGGACGTAGTGCTTATGCCTTTCGCCGGAGAGTTCGCCTTCATCGATTGCGGCCAGGACGGCACAGCCAGGTTCGTTGGCGTGCGAGCAGTCATTGAAGCGGCAATTGTGCGCGATGGCTTCGATGTCTGAGAACGCGGCGTCCAATCCCTCATCGGCGAACCAGAGGTGAAACTCGCGCATGCCCGGCGTGTCGATCACGACACCGCCATCTGGCAGGAAAATCATCTCGCGGCGGACGGTTGTGTGGCGTCCCTTGGAATCGCGTTCCCGGACCTCGTTGGTATCCTGCACCGAGTCACCGTAGAGCCGGTTGATCAAGGTTGACTTGCCGACGCCCGAGGAGCCGATAAAGGCGACCGTCTGACCGGGACGGATCCAAGGTTGCAAGTGATCGACGCCATCGCCGTTCATGGCGGACAAAGAAACGATGGGCGCGTCGCCGGCCGCGGTTTGCGCGTCGTGGATGCGTTCGGCGAGGTTGCTGCAGAGATCCGTCTTGTTCAGAATGATAACCGGTTGGGCACCTCCTTCGTAAACCATCACGAGGCAACGCTCGAGTCGGCGCAGACTGAAGTTGTCATCGAGACCCTGGACGATGAAGACGGTGTCAAAATTGGTGGCGATCACCTGCGCTTCGTTGCGTCGCCCGGGAACCTTGCGGGTGAGTTGGGAGCGGCGGGGAACCAGTTGGCGAATCTGGGCGCGTTCCCCGTTTTCGATCAGCGAAATGCCTACCCAGTCACCGACTTTGGGGCGGTGCAAAGGGTTTCGCTTGGTTTCGTGCAGGAGCTTGCCGGTTATCTTCGCCGGAAGTTCCGCGTCCTTGGTCCAGACGAGGTAATTCAGTTTCGTCTCCATTGAGACCCGGGCGGGGATCAATTCCGGCAATTCCTCGGTCGCCTCGGCGAAGGCCCTTGACCATTCATGATCCCAACCCAGCGGTTCCAAATCAGGGTTTGGGTCACTCATTCGTCAACGGGGCCTGCTGCACCACGCTAGACTAACCTGTTCAACCCGCATTGCCAATCGCGGCGATCTGGGATAGGTATCAGCAAGATGAATCCTGACACGCTGGTGCGTTTGAGCGAGATGGGCCCGGTGGCCCATGCGGTCGGGATGTTGGCGATCTTCGGCGTGGTGCTGGCAATCGTGCGCAAGCGACGCAAGGAGGCGTTCTGGCCGGCGTTGTTGGCGGGCATGATGGGAATCATGGTTGGTGGTTCGTTCATGATTGCGGGTACGCGGGTCATGGGCCTCAAGATACTGAGTTCGCGGGACATTGATCGAATTGTGCGCGAATCCCGGTCCGGCCCGTCGCGCTGGCGCGGAGGCCGACAACGGGTGGAACGCAGTAACCGCGGGCGACAAATTGGCGAGGGACGATTTCAGTTGGCGATGCTGGTGCGCGCCTTGGACACCTTGACACAGAAGGATCCCAAGTTTCTTGACGACAAGCAGGCGCAGGTGATCGTGTCGATGATCGAGGTGTTGATGCCGAAGGATTATCTCGACGACGATGAGGCCTACGAGATCGTGGTGAACATCGGGGAGCGGTTGAGCGCAGAACAGAAGGCGGCCGTTCGACAACAACCAGTCCCTCCCAATCCAGGAATCTGGTCCGTCATGGGCGGGGTCATGGACAACCCGTTGCAGAGTGAATCCAATGCCGATGCCGTGCTCGCGCTACAGAAGCGCTACGAGCACGTGAAGCGGGTGACGATCAGTCCGAAGGGTTTGAACCTCTTGGATCTTTGAATCGGAACCAGACGGAGTAGAGGGGCAATGCGATGCCGAGCACGGCCGTTCCCATAAAAATGCTACGCACGACGAAGGCTTTGAAATTGTAGAAGCTCTGGGTGGGCGGATAGAGGCGATACGCCCAGCTTACGGCGACGATGGCTGCGAGTATGAACAGGGTTTCGGCGATCTTGAAGCGGGTTGCCCTTGCGAAACTTGACGAGCTCGGATTACCGGCTGACTGGCGCTTCTGCCAAAGCCAATACAGCAGGATTACCAGCGCCGTTCCGAAGAGCGAGCTGGCGAATGGGAGGAGCTTGTAGACGGGGAATTCCTGGAAACTGGTATTGATGGCAATGGATTGGAGAATGGGGAACTTCTCTACCGGCCAACCCCACGGATGGGTGAAGGAATCCCAAATGACGTGGGTGGCTGCGC
>JBMYQZ010000483.1:0-4641 GCA_049601855.1 Limisphaerales bacterium
GAATTTGTACAAGCCCGATCTTTGGCTTTTTCAATTTTTCGAACACGCCCTAGTATTGTGCTGGATCGGTAGCCCCGGTTATGGGCGACCAAGAATTGGATGTCAGAGCTTGTTTGGAGCGGGTGCGGCAGCGGGATCAGGATGCCGCTCGCGACCTGACGGAGCATCTGTATCCCTTGGTCATCAAGATTGTTCGCTCACACCTGCCGCGGCGGATGGATGAGCAGGATCTGGCACAGGATATCTTTTTGAAGATCTTTGCCAAATTGGACCAGTTCAAGGGTGATGTCCCATTCGAACACTGGGTTTCGCGGGTCTCAGTGACCACCTGCCTCGACAAGCTTCGGATGCAGAAACGCCGTCCGGAATGGCGGATGGCCGATCTTTCTGAGCAGGAGTCGGACGTCTTGGAAGCGGTGACCGCCTCGGACGAGGACCACGATCCGTCGAAGACCCTGGGTGCCCATGAGTTGGTGACCCGAATGTTGGAAATGTTGAAACCGGAGGATCGCATGGTCGTCACCCTCCTTGATCTGGAACAAAAGAGTCTGGCCGAAATCGCTGAGATCACGGGCTGGAACAAGACGCTGATCAAGGTCCGGGCCTTTCGTGCGCGCAAGAAGATGCGGTAGTTCCTGGACCAGATCGAGAAACAGAAATGACCAAAGAAAACAAATGGGAACGCTTGAGTCGCTGGGCCCGCCGCGAACGGAAGATCGAGGGCGAAGGCGCGCCGTATGGTTTCTCCAATCGGGTGGCCGCGATCTGGGCCGCCGGAGAGGCGCCGCTTATCCCGGACTGGTGGGAATGGTTGTCCATCCGGTCCGTGGTGGTGGCGATGGTGATCATGCTCGGAACGCTGGCGGTCAACCATGATGTGGTCGCGCACGGCTTTGAGATCGACGTGTCGATGATGGATTCCATGGAAGAGCCGATTCTGTGAGTGACGAGATTTCGAAGACCGAACGAGTGCCGACGGCGGAAGCGGGGCTGTTGAGGCACTGGAAAATCGTCCTGTCGCTCGCCTTGATCTTTATCGCCGGCGCGGTGACGGGAAGTGTCGTCACGTTCAAGATCGTCAAGCAGGTCGTGAATGCGCGGACCAATCCCGATCAGTGGTCCGGCCGCATTCTGCGAGAGTATCGAGATCGGCTGCAACTGACGCCGGTCCAGATCGAACGGATCAAGCCGCGGATGATGGAAGCTGGCCGCGAATTGAAGGATACGAGGTCAGAATTCACGCAGGCTTATGGACAGATCTTTCGCCGTGTGCACACGGAGATCTATGAGGAACTGAGGCCGGAACAACGTGAGATGTTCCGGCGGATCCGCGAGGAGAAGATGGCCAAGTTCCGAATGCGACAGGGCAGTCAGCCAAACATGATGTCGCGGCCGAACAATCCCATGAATCGGGAGAAACACCGGATGATCGAGGAGAAACTTCGGCGGGAACGCATGCGGGAACAACAGGGACGGAATCCCGGATTCGACCCCAAGGCTCTTCCAGAGAAGTAACGGGCTGACAGACGATGGGAGTACAAAAAAAATCCCGTCGATCCGCGGGGACCGACGGGAGGATTCGAAGGCAGGGGGCAATCAAGGCGCCTTGGGTTCCGCAGTGGCGCGGCCGGGACGGGACTTGGCCATTTCCTTGCCGAAGTGACTGAACTGGGTGAGCAATTTCAGTGGGACGACCAATTCGGCGGAGAAGCCGCCGTCGAGGCTGGCTTTCATGTCCACGCCCGTGCCTGTGGAATCAAGTTTCTTCGCGATTTCGCCCATGGCAGCGGGAACGCCTTTCTGCAGGGGGAGCCATTGGGTCATGAGTTTCAGTAAGTTGTAGCGTCCGGCGACAAAGGCGTTGTCGTCCACTTTCACGCGGAGCTTCATGGGCGACTTGGATGGGACCATGGCTTTCTCGATGGGGGCGCCCATGGAGTAGAAGACCTGCTTGCCCTTGGTGGCGGATTCGTAGGTGATCTTGTCATCCGGCCACATCACGCGGAAGGCCTCAAGCTGGCCGGGTATTTTCAACATGGCAGCGTCGGTATTGATGTTGGCGGTGACGCGATCGACGGAAACGCCCTTGACCTTGCGTACGCCTTCCTTGCGTTCGAAGGTGGAATACAGACCGTTCTTGCCGACCTGCGCCTTGGTGGAGAAGTCGATGAACTCGGCCATATCCTTCTTCATCTGTTTGGCATTGGCCTTGGGGAACTGATAGATGCCGGACATTTTCATGCCGGGTTCCATTTCGATCGAGGCCGCGAACGTCATAGGCAGCATGCGGCCCACCATGCTCTCTATCTTCTTCATGACCTCTTCGTTCTGATCACCACCTTGCATCTTGATGCCGACCGACATTGCCTGCGCAGTGAGGTCACTAAGAAACTCCGAACCTTGGATATGCCCCACGAAAGCAATGGTGGCGTCTCCGTCCAGATGGGAAGCGAGGTGGCTGATCTTGGCCTTGGAGGGAGCCATCAACTTTTCCAAGTCACTGCCGGCGATGGCGGTGACGCGTTCGAAAAAGCGGAGTTCGTCGTCAGTAACCTCAGCGTCGATCTGCAATTCGGAGAGGCCTTTGACCAGCATCTCACCGACGTTGTAGTAGATGTCCATGATGGGCCCGAGGGCGGCAAGTGGATTGGGTGCGCCGTTGGGTGCTTGTTGAACCTGCGCGTTGGACAGGTTGCGGATCATCATCAGTCCGCCGTTCAACATGGCGCGGATCTTGTCGTTCAAACGGATATGCAGACGGTAAGTCTTCGCGGTCTTGGTGGGGAGTTGCTTGCGGTAGGCCGCGACTGACTTAACCAACTCGGCGTCGAGTTCGGACTGAGCGGCGCTGCGTTGAACGATGACCGCATAGTTGCCGCTCTTGCGAATGACGTTCTTGTTGCCGCGCCCCTTGAACATGCTGTCACCTTGGAGAGCGCCTTTGAATTCCTTGAAATTGGTCACCGGAACGAAGAAGGCCGTTACGCCGGAGGTTTGCGGGGGCATCGGCGGACTGAAAACGAAGTGCCAGGGACGTTTCATGTCGATGCCCGTGCCCTCTGGATTCCCGGCTTCGCGAAGGAACTCCTTACGGAGATCAGGTTCGGTTTGTTCGAGCGCTTTCTGCACGCGGACGGCTGCGTCCATCATGGAGTCATAGTTCTTTACGCTGATGACGCCGAGGGGTTCGAATTGAGCTCGGGCGACGAGCGTGCTGATGAGAAGGGCTGCGAGGAGAGTGATACGTTTCAGATTCATGATGGGATGATTGTTCGTTGCGAGGGCTATGCGATGATGGAGGTTAAAAGTAAAGTGGGATTTGCGGCCGATGCGGGCACGAAGAGGTGCGGCCGACGGCATTTTCATTGGCTGTGCTCAAACTTAAGAACGGGAAGGGAGGGGGAGAATCACGCAGGGGTAGAATCAGGGGGAACAGAGATGATTCTGTCCTAAATTGCGGGGATGCCTTCGGTTGCTCCCGTGCCGATCCGGTCTCGATTTCTCGCGGCTAAACAAGCATGAGACTGTTTAGCCGCCGCCGTAGCCTTCGCCATCGAGATCGATGAGGATCTCGCGAGGTTCGGCACCGCGGGAGGGGCCGACAATACCACGCTGTTCGAGCTCGTCCATGATTCGCGCAGCACGGGTATAACCCAGGCGAAGCCTGCGTTGGAGGAGGGAGACGCTGGCCTTTTGTTCGCTGCGAATGACCTCGATGCAGGATTGGATGATGTCTTCGTCCTCGTTGCTGGCACCCTGTTCCACATCGGCAACGCCAGCGGGTTGTTCCAGCTGTTGATGAATGGCCTTTTCGTAGCTGGGTTTCCCCTGATTGGTGATAAAGCTGACGATCTCCTGGATCTCTTCATCGGAGATCAACGCACCTTGGGCCCGGATCAGCTTGGCGGAGCCGGGAGGGAGGTAGAGCATGTCACCCTTGCCGAGAAGTTTGTCGGCCCCCATGGCATCGAGGATCGTGCGGGAATCGACTTTGGAGGCCACTTGGAAAGCGCAACGTGCGGGAATGTTCGCTTTGATGACGCCGGTGATGACATCGACGCTGGGGCGTTGCGTGGCGACAATCATGTGGATGCCGGCGGCGCGGGCCATTTGAGTGATGCGGGCAATGGCCATTTCCACATCGGCGGGAGCGACAAGCATGAGGTCGGCAAGCTCGTCGATGATGACAACGATGTAGCTGAGCTTGTCGGGAATGATGATGTCATCCTCGCGAGGAACGACGATTTCTTCGTCGACCTCGACGGCAAAACCTTCGGCACCAGCTTCGACGTGTTCCTTGTTCGCGGTGAGGGGAAGTTCCTGTTGGGCGTCCGATTTGGGTTTGTCCTTGGGACGCTTGTTGAAGGAATGAACGTTTCGGACACCGACCTTCGCAAAGATCTTGTAACGGTTCTCCATCTCGTTCACGACCCAGCGGAGGGCGAGGATCACCTTCTTCGGGTCGGTGACCACGGGGACGACGAGGTGCGGCAGACTGTTGTACATCTGCAACTCCACGACCTTCGGGTCGATCATCACCATGCGCAGTTCTTCCGGTGAAAACTTGTAGAGCAGGGAAGCGATGATGGCGCTGATGCAGACCGACTTGCCGGAACCGGTGCTCCCGGCAATCAGGAGGTG
>JBMYQZ010000484.1:0-4629 GCA_049601855.1 Limisphaerales bacterium
TGTTCGGCGCCGCGGATGTATCTGAATTTGTTCGTGGTGTTCCTGTTGTGCGGCTTCTGGCACGGGGCGAGTTGGAGTTTCATCCTGTGGGGGTTCCTGCATGGAATGTTTCTTACCTTCGAAAGGATGGGGTTGGGAACTGTGTTGGCTCGGGCCGGGCGTCCACTGGCGACACTGTACACCCTGGCCGCGGTGCTGCTGGGCTGGGTGTTCTTCCAATGCACGACCATCGATCAAGCCTTTGGATTTGTGAGCGTGCTGGTGGGATTATCTTTCGGTGGTGACACCTTCTATCAATTTCGCGACGTGTTCACCAACGACGTTGCCATCGCGTTCACCATCGGCGTCTTGGGTGGATGCCCGCTGTTGCCGCGAATCCGGTCTGGTTCGGCGGGGTGGATTCATAGGGCGACGGATCGGGGAGTCAGACGCCGACGCAATTCGTGTCTGGGATGGTTGGCAAACCTGGCATTGGCCGGTTTGTTCTTTGCCTGTTGCGTCCGGGCCATGGCCAACACCTACACGCCCTTTCTCTACTTCCGATTCTAGAGGTGGGGAACAATGCGGCTGGCGATCTCACCGCCAATGGCGAGGGACGCGGTCGCGGCGGGGCTGGGGGCATTCAGGACGTGGAGGGCATTGGGACGTTCGAGGAGATCGAAATCGTGAACCAGTTCACCTTCCGGGGACATGGCCTGGGACCGGACGCCCGCGCCGCCAGGGACGAGATCTTCATCGCGGATTTCAGGGACGAGACGTTGCAGTGTCTTGACGAACAAGGGTTTGCTGATGGAACGGGCGAGCTCGTGCACGGCCACCGAAGGATACTTGGCGATGAACTTCCAGAGACCGGGAAAGGTGAGGGCGTCGAAGAGATCGGCGGGTTCGATGTCGGTGAGTTTGTAGCCCTCGCGGGCAAAGGCCATCACGGCATTCGGCCCGGCCTCGATGCCGCCGTGAATCATGCGGGTGTAATGGACGCCGAGGAAAGGGAACTGCGGATTGGGCGTCGGGTAAATCAGGTGATTTACCAGGTCTTGGCGCTCCGGCCGGATCTCAAAGTATTCGCCGCGGAAGGGAACGACCTTCGTCCGCGGACGCTCACCGGCGAGTTTTGCCATGAGGTCGCAGTGGAGTCCGGTGCAGTTCACAACGAAGTCGGCGACGTACTCATTGGCGCGAGTGGTAACCAGCCAATTGCCGCCGCGCTCATTGAGTTGGATGACCTCTGAATTGCAGGTCACGGCGTGACCATTCTCTTCCAAGAGTCTCGCCATGGTTTCGGAGGCACCGGGAAAGTCGACGATCCCTTCCTGGGGAACGCGCAAGGCAGCGACTCCGGCGACATGAGGTTCGATCTCCCGCATCTCTTCGCGGCTGAGCCACTTCAGTCCCTTGAGTCCGTTTTCCTTTCCGCGCTGGTGGAGACTGCGGAGCCGGGAGACTTCGCTCTCGTCGATCGCCACGACGATCTTGCCGCAAACCTCGTGAGCGACCTTGTGTTCCGCGCAGAATCGCACCATTTCCTGAATTCCCGAAACCGCCAAGCGAGCCTTGATGGACCCGGGTTTGTAGTAGAGGCCGCAATGAAGGACGCCGCTGTTGTTACCGGTCTGGTGTCGCGCGACCGCCGGTTCCTTTTCCAAGACCCGAATACGCGCGTGAGGACATTGCTGAGAAAGTTTGAGCGCAGTCGCCAAGCCAACGATTCCGCCGCCGATGACGATGACTTGTTTCTCCATCAGACTTCGACCTGACGTTGGCGTTTGAGAAACAGGACGACCAGGAATACCAGTCCGCTGACGACGGCGATGCCACCCGCCGTGTTGGTGGATCCATACGCATCGATTCGGAATAGACCGGAGCTGATTGCTCCGAATCCGCGGATGCTCAGGACGTGTCCCAGCGTGGCCGTGCCGGCCGCAATGATCAGCGAAAGGAGGATGAGTTTCTTGAGGTCTTTTGTGAGTAACAAGGCGGTGGCCGGAGGCGCGATCATCATGGCGATCACAAGAATGCTGCCCACGGATTCGAACGCGATCACAGCCGTCGTGGCGGTGACGCTCATGATCCCGTATTGCATCCACTGCGGATGAAAGCCGAGCGAAGCGGAGAGTTCGGGGTCGAAAGTCGCGATCTTGAGTTCTTTGAAGAAGAGGACGGTGAGCAGGAGGTTGCAGAGCAGGATGATGCCGCTGCGAATCGTGACACCAGGGGGCGTGCCATCGCCCAGGACGGACATTTCCAAGGAACCGAAAAGCACGTGGCTGGGTTCGATGTGAGCGAAGTCAGCAAAGGTTCGGACCAGCACGAGACCGAGTGCAAAAAGTGACGTGAAAGCGATTCCCAAGGCGGCGCCGGGTTCCACCTTGCCGAAGTTCTGAAAGAATCGCGTGAGCACACCGGTCAAAACGGCCGCCAAGATTGCCCCGATCAACATGGCGAGCATGTGGCGTTCGTGCATGATGAGAAAGGAGATGACGATTCCCGGCAGCACGGCATGGGCAACTCCGTGGGACATCATGCTTTGTCGACTCAACAAGAGGAATACGCCCGGGATGACGCAGGCCATCGCCGTGATAACCGCGGTGACCGTAATCCAGGTGTCGATGGAACTCCACGTCACGAGCTCACCTCATGCGGTTCTTGCGGTATCTCGTGCGCCTGTAATTCGTCGTGGAAGATCGAACGCAGATCGGCGGCGATCTCCGGGGTGGTCACCTCTTCGATCTCCTCGACGTGTTGATGAACATTTTGCGGGGCGACGTCGGCGTAGTTCAGCAGGTAGAGCTCAGTCAGACGATGGTTCCGCGCGCTGTCGATGGATTGGTCGAGCCCCGTGTTGGTCAATTGGAAGGACGCAGGTTGAGGCTGCGTCAGCAATCCTCGTTTTCTCAGGCGATCGGCCGCCCGCATAACGGTGGACTGGGTCCAGTCGCGCTTGGCCACCAGCGTCGCCAATCGGACCGGAGTCATGGCCAGGCTGCGATCGAAGGAATGCCCGACAAAAAGACGGATCTGCTGCTGCCGCTCGAGGGTGTCGAACACCGCCCGTAGGAGCTGCACTTCGCGCAGCTGACGTTGCAGCCGCATACGGTGCAGCTGAATCGTGACCCAACCACGAACTGAACCGAACAAGAGGCTTACGATAAATGCAGAGGTCGTAGCTAGCACAATGGCGCCACCGGCTGGCAAACGGGGGAATGCGCTGCTCACCACTGCGCCCACCAATGCACTGCCGCCGCCGATGACAGCGGCAATCACCAACATGCGATGTAGACTATGCGTCCAAAAACGGGCGGACACGGCCGGGATGATCAGCAGTGCCATGATAAGGAGCAACCCCACCGTTTGCAGACCGACAACCGCCACCAGCACGGACAAGGTCATGATGGCGACATCGATTCGTGCCGCCGGGAAACCCTGAGTTTGTGCATAGCGAGCGTCGAAGCACAAAAGTGAGAACTCCTTGAAGAACAGTAGGATGACGGCAAGGCAGGTGAGCGCCAGAGCGATGATCACGTAGGCGTCGCTGATCACCATCGCGGCGACCATGCCGTAGAGGTAGTATTCCAAGCCGGACGAATGGGCACTGGGGAGCTTCTGGATGACCGACAGGAGCACGATGCCGATCCCGTAGAAGAAGGCCAAGGTGATGGCGAGGGCAACGTCGTCCTTGAGACGGGAGTTGCGTCGGATGAGTCGCACGAGTTGCATGCTCAACCAGGCGGCGATGAAAGCGCCAATCATCAAGGGGAATACCTGTTTGCCGTTGCCGGTGGTGATTTCACCGATGAGATAGGCGACCGCAATTCCCGGTAACGTGGCATGGCTGACGGTGTCGCTGAGAAGCGAACGTTTACGAAAGAGGAGGAAGGTTCCCGTCAGACCGGAGACCGCGCCCAGCACGACGACACCGAGAAAGATCACCTTCTGGTTATAGCTGGTGTGCAGGAGGGTGTTAATGAGTTCCTGCAACGGCCCTGGTTTGGCGGCGGCGATGAGCGGAAGAATATCCACGGGTCAGGAGCTGGGTTCGACCTCGTCTCGATTGGCCAAGGCGTCGGTGAATTTTGACAAGAGCGACAGCCGCCCGCCGTAGGTGTTCTTGAGATTGTCCAGGTTGAATACCTCGTCGATCGGACCGCTGGCCACCACGCGCATGTTCAACAACATGATGTGATCAAAATAGTCCGCCACCGTCGGGAGGTCATGATGCACGCAAATCACTGTGCGCCCTGAGTTCTTGAGTTCCTGGAGAATATCGACGATGGCCTTCTCCGTCGTGGCATCGACTCCCGCGAAAGGTTCGTCCATCAGGTAAAGGTCGGCATCCTGCACCAGGGCGCGGGCGAGAAAGACGCGTTGTTGTTGCCCCCCGGAAAGTTCACTGATCTGGCGATTGGCAAACTCCTCCATGCCCACGCGGGCAAGGGCGTCCCGAGCACGAGCATGATCAGACTTGCCGATCCAACGGCACCAGCCGATTCGGCGATAGAGTCCCATGGTGACGACATCGACGGCATTGATCGGGTAATCCCAGTCCACCGTTTCCCGCTGCGGAACGTAGGCGATCCGGGATCGAGATTTTGCGTAGGTCTGACCGAAGTAACGAATGCGCCCGGAGGT
>JBMYQZ010000485.1:0-4598 GCA_049601855.1 Limisphaerales bacterium
GGCGTGTGGGGGCATCTTCGTGAGTTCCGAGATTCGGAAGCGGAGTTCATTGGAGGCGAGCCTTTGAAGTCGGTTCTGATCGTGCCTCTGCGCGTGCGCGGCGAATGGTGGGGCGTGATTGGGTTCGACGTCTACGACGGGGAACGCGAATGGAACAGGGCCGAAGTTGGGGCGTTGAAGGGCGCGGTGGACAATCTTTGCGCGGCCGTCGAACGCGAGTTGGCCGAATCCGAGCGTATCAATCTCGAACGCAAGATGCAGGACAGCCAACGCCTCGAAAGTCTTGGCGTCCTCGCCGGCGGCATTGCGCACGATTTCAACAATCTCCTGACGGCCATCATCGGCAACGCCGGACTGGCGCGCATGGATGCCGATGGTGAATCCTCTTTGCTGGAACCGATCGGCGTGATCGAAAAGACCGCTTTGCGTGCGGCGGATCTCTGCAAGCAGATGCTCGCGTATGCGGGTAAAGGCCGCTTCGAAATGGTCGAGCTCGACCTGAATGAACTGGTGGAAGACACCGCCGAATTGTTGAAGGTGTCCATCAGCAAAAAGGCGAAGCTGGAATTGGCGCTCGATGGAGATCTGCCCCGCGTCACAGGCGATGCCGCGCAGATTCAACAGATCATCATGAACCTCGTGATCAATGCATCCGAGGCGATCGGTGATCATCCGGGCGAGATCAACGTTTCCACCGACACTCGTAAGCTCAGTGAAAGCGACCTGGTGCGCGAAGACATCATCAAGAGCGAAAAGCTGAAACCCGGCGAATACATCCAGCTGACCGTGAAGGATAGCGGACCGGGCATTTCGGCCGAAACTATCAGTCGGATCTTCGAGCCGTTTTATACGACCAAGTTTACCGGTCGCGGTCTGGGACTTGCCGCCGTCCAAGGTATTGTCAAAGGGCATGGCGGGGCGCTGATCGTTTCGAGCGATGACGGCGGGGCCAGCTTTGATCTTTATCTGCCGGCCGCTGAGCAACGAGTGACGAAGAAGCCGCCGAAGGAAGCACCGGCGGACGACATTCCCGGGGGCTGTCGGATCCTCCTTGTCGACGACGAAGACGAAGTCCGCAATGTTGCCGCGTCACTGCTGCGCAAATGGGGTGTCGAAGTCACCATTGCGACGAATGGCCGCGAAGGTGTCGATCAATTTTCCAAAGAAGACGGGGAGTATGATCTCGTGCTGATGGACTACCTGATGCCGCAGATGAATGGGGTCGAAGCTGCCGCCGCCATGCGCCGCATTCGCGGGGACGTGAAGATTCTGATGATGAGCGGGTTCGACGAGCAGAACTCCGTCGAAAAGTACGAGGATGCCGGGGTGAGCGGCTTCCTTCAAAAGCCGTTCAAGTGGGAACTGTTCAAACAGACCGTCTCCGGGTTTCTGAACGGTAACGGCAGGCCGACCTGAATCGGTCAGGGGTTGAGCGTGACCTGCTCCCAATCGAGGTCGTGCCGGATCGCGTATTCGCGGAGGACACGCTCATTCTCCATCAACACGCAGCGGGTGACGCTGGAGTCGTCGGCGTAGCCGATGTCGGGATTGGAATTGGGAATAAGGTCAGTCTGTTTGTGCACGTAGGCGAGGGCAAAGGCGGCTTCGGCCACCGTGCCAAGTGGAATCTCTTTGTCCGCCGCTTCCACGTAGTCTTCGAGGACGGCGGCGAGAAATTCGATCTGCTCAACCAGATGAGGGAATTTGGGCGCGTTGATCTGGGCGAACTCGATCTTGAGCATGGGCAACTGCTTGTGGATCCCCTCAAGAATCATCTGGTTCACCTGTGACGCTCCATGGTGAACAAACTTTTTGATTTCCGCCATGCCCCGAGAGTGCCGGATTCAGGGACGCGATTCAAGCCCCTTGCCGAAACTACGTGGTTTACACCACTTCCGTGGGGCATTTGGGCAAGGCGTCGAGGAAGGCCTGACCGTAACGCTTGTTGAGAACACGATTGTCGAGGATGGCGATGGTGCCATTGTCCGAGGCGGTGCGGATGAGCCTACCAACGCCTTGGCGAAATTTTAGAATGGCTTCGGGTAGGGAGAATTCGCCGAAGGCATTGCCCCCACGCGCCTCGATGGCTTCGATGCGTGCTTCGATTAGCGGATGGTCCGGGACGGCAAAGGGGAGGCGGGTGATGATGACATTGCTCAGTGCTTCACCGGGAACGTCGACGCCCTGCCAAAAGCTGTCCGTGCCGAGCAGGACCGAGTCGATCTCCGCTTTGAAATCCTCCAGCATCACCGAACGCGGCGTGCCGGTGCCCTGCACAAAGCACGGAACGCCGAGTTCATCGAAGAACGGTTCCAATTGTTCGCCCACCTCGAGCATGAGCTTGAAGTTGGTGAACAACACAAAGGCCTTGCCATGGCTTTGGCGGACGAAGTGTTGGATCCATTTGATCAGCTCGGGCTTGAACTTCTCGTCGCGCGGATCGGGCATCTTGCCGGCGACGTGGATCTTCATCTGCTTTTCGTAATCGAAAGGGGAACCGAGTTGAAGCGGAGCGGCTTTTTCACCGCCCACTCTTTTGGCGAAGTAACGCAGGGCGTTCTCGTCCTGGCCAGGGCCGGACTGGTTGGTGGCGAGCGTGGCACTGGTCATGATCACCGAGGTGTTGGCGCCAAAGAGTCGCCAGCGCAGATAGTCGGCCACGTTGATCGGGGCGGCATTGAGGGCGATGCTTTGGCCGAGCTTCCCGGTACGCTCCACCCAGTAGACCTGGTCCTGTCCGTTCTGATTGAGGAACTCCGCGATACCGATCTTCAGCTCGGCGAGGCGGCGATTGCACTCGACGAGTTCCTGCGCCGTGTCGCGATCGTCGGCCTGCTTCACGATGTCGCTGATCGATTCACGCAGGCGTTGGATGGAAAGCGTGACCGTATCGGGCACCAATTCGGGTTGCCGGATGCGGAGTTCCTTCCAAATGCGTTGACCACCACCACGGGGCGGATTCTTTTCGTAATTATCATCGCAGGTCTCCTCGACCGAGCGGAAGAAATCGTCGGACGAGGCAAACAGTTCATCCACCAGCTTCACCGATTGACCTTTGCGTAGCGACGACAGCAAACCTTTGCCTGATCGCGGATTCCAAAGGCGGTTCAGCGCGAATCGCACCTGGCCGCTGGACAGACTCAAGCCGATGTTGCGCGAAGCGACCTGTTCGACCGTGTGGGCTTCGTCGAACACCACGAAGTCGTTCTTGAACAGGATACCATCGGATTCGTGCTCCTCGATGTCCGGCAGCAGCGTGAAGAAGAGCGTGTGATTGAGGACCACGACGTCCGCCGACATGATCCGATTGCGGGCGCGCTGGAAGAAGCAGACGTCGTTATTCTTCGCAAAGTCACTTTGGTAACCACAGATCTTCGGCGAACACAGTCCGCGCTCGCTGCAGACCTGCGACCAAACCTTGGGATCAGGTTCCTCGTCGAAGTCCGATCGGGTTCCGTCCGTCGTCGTCTTGGCCCACTCAGCGATGCGTTTCAACTCTTCCATCTCCGGCGAAGTGAACAGCTGGTCGCCCATCCGCATCACCTTCTTCAAACGGCTGTTGCAAAGGTAATTACCGCGGCCCTTCAACATCGTGTAGTTGAACTTCACCGGCAGGACCTGCTCAAGCATTGGGAGGTCTTTCTGCGTGAGCTGTTCCTGCAGGTTGATCGTGTGGGTGCAGATGACTGCCTTCTTCTGCTTGGAGACTGCGTGAAGGATCGACGGAATCAGGTAGGCCAAGCTCTTGCCGACTCCGGTGCCGGCTTCGGTGAGTAGATGTTCACCGGTGGTCAAAGCCCGCGCGACCGCAACGGCCATGTCCTGTTGCTGTGGTCGAAACTCGAAATTGCTGGCTTGAGACAGGAGTCCGGTCTCCGAAAATATCTCCGAGACCGTTTCGACGAGGTCGAATTCGGGCGTTTCGGCGCCGGTATTCGTTTCGGCGAGACCGATCACTTGCGGAGTTCAACCACTTCGATCGCCGCCTTGTTCTTCACAATTCGGTCGGCCGGAACCACCCCACGCCAGTTCGTGCAGGGATACATCATTGTGTTTCGCCCGATGATGGAACCGGGATTCAAGACGGAGTTGCAGCCGACGTCGGTGTGATCGCCAAGCAGGGCACCAAACTTTCGCAAACCCGTGTCGATGCTCTCTCCATCGTGTTTGATGACCACATTTCCCGGAACGACCTTGAGATTGGAGATGATGACGCCAGCACCCAGGTGAGATTTGTGACCGAGGATGGAATCGCCGACGTAGTTGAAGTGGGGGACCTGGCAGCCGTTGAAGAGCAGGCTGTTCTTGAATTCGCAGCTGTTCCCAATCACGCAATCGTCACCAATAATGACATTCTCGCGAATGTAGGCTCCGTGCCGGATTTCGCAGTTCTTACCGATAATGGCGGGCCCTTTGATCATGACGCCGTCTTCCACGACGGTGCCTTCGCCGATAAAAACCTCGGTACCGATCCACGCCCGGCCATCACAACTGTTCTTCAAACCGGGATTTACACCGTTTTTGACGTAATTCTTGATTTTGGCCAATGGTTCCCAAGCGTGCTCGCAATCCTCGAATATCGCGGCGTGGTCGGTCTG
>JBMYQZ010000486.1:0-2089 GCA_049601855.1 Limisphaerales bacterium
CCGGGGTGTGATCGATCATCCAGTGATTAAGATCTTTACCCTCGAGGTATTCCGACACGATGAAACACCTCTGGGCGTGCACTCCGACGTCGTGAACCGTGACCACATTGGGATGCTGAATACAGGCCACCTGTCGGGCTTCCTGCAGGAACGATTCCTCGACCTGCTTGCTCGTCATGCCGGCTGCACCGATCAGGGGGACCTTGATCGCCACTTCGCGATCCAGTCTGTCGTCGTGCCCGAGATACACAGCTCCAAACGCGCCCCGCCCCAGCGCCTTGCTAACCTGGTAGCGGCCGATGCTCTGCGGGACATCGTGCACAATCGAGCTTGGTTTCCCGCCGGTGTCGTTTCCGACCGTACCCAGTTCCAAGGTCATGGAACAGACGGTCTCGCCGAACTCGTTGATGGTGTATTCGGATTCGTCAGGCCCGGAAGAAGAATCATCGGGCAGATCAGCGAAGATGCTGTTGGGTTGTTGCGTATCGGACATGTTGTCGGGGGGCGGAGACGTTGCCACCTCAACGCTCCTTTGGCTCATTGCATCGTTCGTTCCGGACGTCTCCCTTGCCTCACGAACGGGCGGCGACAGTTCAGGCGGAATCTACGATCTTATCCAACGCCACACGCAATTCCTTCACATGCAGCTCAAATTTGTCGCAAGCTGCCGAGGCGCCATCGAGATCACCGGCTTGGCCCATCTCTTCCAACGCGTGGGCCGCGGCGAAGGCAGCCTTGGCGAAAAAATTGCCCGTGCCGCCCTTGAGCGCGTGAGCTTCCTCCTTCACCGTGGTCGCATCACCGGAATTGATCGCCTCGCGCAATCGCAGAATGCGCTCGGCGTAATCGCGGTCAAAGATCTCGATCATGCGATTGAGGATGTCGCTATCACCCTCGTATTCCTCTTCAATGCCCTCGGCATCCAGTATGTCGTCGATGTTTTCCATGTTCGGGGTTTTGGATTGATTGTCTGGTTCTGGTTCCTCCGCTTTGATGAAGCGCTCGATGACCCGTTGGATCACGGCCTTCAATTCCTTGCGCCGAACGGGTTTGGAGATGTAGTCATCCATGCCTCCCGCGATCAATCGTTCGGCATCGCCTTTCATGGCGTGGGCGGTCATGGCCACGATGGGTTGATGCCGGCCGGTCTTTTCCTCGGCTTCCCGAATCTTGTTCGTCGCCGTCTCTCCGTCCATGACCGGCATCTGAATATCCATAAAAAGCACGTCGTAATCGTCCTTCTCGAGCATCTCGATGGCTTCCGCACCGTTGTTGGCAATGCTGATCTTATGGCCCAGTTTCTGGAAATTGATCGTTGCCGTCTCCTGGTTCACCGGATTGTCCTCAGCGAGCAGGATGTTCAATTCAATGGATTCGCCATCCCCTTCACCGACCTTGGTCTCGGTCTTCTTGGTCCTGGGTTCCGATAGCGGACTGCCCACTGCGGTAGCAACGGCGTCAAACAAGGCGGACTGCCTCATCGGCTTGGTCAGGTACGATTCAATCTTGAGTTCCCGGGCACGAGCGCGATGTTCGCCCGAGGGAGCCGAACTGAGCACGATCACTTTGGTGCTTGCGGAATCCGGACGCTTTCGCATCCACTCCACGAGGTCGAACCCATCCTGTTTCGGCATGCACATGTCGGTGATCACGACACCAATCGGCTGCCCGCTGTTCTGGGCGCGTTCGATGGCAGCCGTAGCCGCATCGACACTGTCGGCAAGCACGGGTTTCATACCCCACCCCTTGGTCACCTCGTCGAGAATGAAACGGTTCGTCTCATTGTCATCAACGAGCAGAATCGGCAAACCAGCCAGGAAATCCTTCGTCCCGGAATCAGCCTTGGTCATGACGCCTTTGGCCACCTCGAATTTGCCGGTGAACGAAAACGTGGTCCCCTTCCCTTCCTCGCTCTGAATATCAATCGCCCCATCCATGAGTTCGACCAACTGTTTTGAGATGGCGAGACCAAGCCCCGTGCCGCCGTACTCGCGGGTGGTGGAGGCATCGGCTTGTTCAAAGGCCTCAAACATACGGGCCTGTCGGTCTTTCGGAATACCGATACCGGTGTCCGCCACCGAAAATTTCA
>JBMYQZ010000486.1:2099-4597 GCA_049601855.1 Limisphaerales bacterium
TGCTGAGGCCCGGGCCACTGTCCTCGACCTCGAAGCGCAGCATCTGGCCCACGAGCCCGACCCGCACCAACACATGGCCGTACTCGGTGAACTTGACGGCGTTGCCGACCAGGTTGACAATGACCTGACGCAGGCGACCGGAGTCACCAATGATGAAATTGGGAACGTCGGGTGCGATGTGACACGCCAATTCAAGATCCTTGGAGTGAGCCCGGAAGGACAAGATCTCCATCGTATCGGCGAGGTCTTCACGCAAGTCGAACTGCCGTTTCTCCAGATCGAGCTTATTGGCCTCAATCTTGGAGAAGTCGAGGATGGGGATTGGCATCCCCGGCACAGCCCAGCATAAACATCGCCTGAACTCCCGGAAGCGCCCGTTCGACATGTGCCTGGGCGAATCCGGCATAGTCGCCGCAAATGTCGTAGTGACGACCACCCAAGGTTGTATTGTGCGCCGCCGCCTGAAACAGCACGGCTAACAGTCTGCCCTCTTCGGTCTCCACGCGCAGCACCGGCACGCTGCGATCAACGGGACCGCGCGGATTGAATCCCAAGATGATTTCCCTCGGCGTCGGCTCGCGGCGGTTCATCACAAAACCCGCGACCCCGGTCCCTTGGGAGAGTTTTACCGGGGTGGAATCCTTCAGGGATTCCAACACCACCGCCACAACGCGGTCCTGCAACCACTTGGTGTAGTCAAAGAGACGACGAGCATCGGCGTCACTCATGTTCCCGGAAGACTTTGCCTCTGTGGTCTGCGACGGCCCCGTATGGGTGTGCGAGGATGTGAGCAGGATCTCCGAACGCTTCAGTCCGGTTGCTTTCATGATCCGATCACAGATTGGTTCTCCGACCGCGGCCCGGAAACCGATCAAATCCGTCGTCACAATGACCGCACGCTTGCCGTTGCGATCAGTCAGCGCCAGGGACTTGGCGTAAAGGTGATGAACAACTCCTTGGTAAGGCTTGTCGCGCGAAGCGTAGCCGGCCATGAAAACCGGTTTTGGCGGTGTGATGATCGTCTTGGCCAAACCGGCCTTCCATTCCGCAGCGACGATCGGTTGGGCCCACAGCACGAGCGCAACCACAGCAGACAGCAGGATTCTCATTCCCCGATTAAATGCACTGAATCCCCCACCCTCAATCACCAATCCTATCGGTCCTTGTAAATCTTCGCCCAACCCCGGTCATAATCGTTCCAAAATTCGATCACGTCATCATCACTGATGTTCTGCCAAGTCCCACCGAACTTCGCGAATGAGGTGGTGATTTTTTTTAACCGTGGCAGCAGCCGAATCCGATTGAGGTTCAACTTTCGGTTGGATGCGGGAATCGGCAAGGCAATCCGTTCCAATTGCAAACACTCGGCCAGCGGCATGACATCTTCGTCCACCAGATAGGTGCAGGCGGAAAGGTCGATCATCTTCAACGGCAATCCGCGCAAGGGCGACAAGTCCGTAACTTGGAGCCCTCTCATTTCCAGTATTTCGAGTGGCGTTCCCGCGAGCGGGGAAAGGTCCAAGACATAAGTTCCGGACATGGACAAGTCGCGGAGGGGAGCCCCATGAAGCGCTCGCAAGTCCCGTACTTTGGTCGAGCGGATCGACAACTCCTGCAACGGCTGACCACTCAGAGCGGCGATACTGCGAATCTCCGTGTTGCCATCGACCACCAAGGTTTGCAGCTTCATCTTCGCCAGCGCGTCGAGATTCATGATGTTGTTATTCCCGACTTGCAACTTGCGCAGCGGCATGTGTGCGACCAGAGACAGATCCTCTATTCCGGTCTTGGTCAAATCCAGTTCCTCCAACTTCACATTGGACAACAATTCCGGTGTCAACACCTGGGTCCCCGCGATATCCAGGACGCGCAGCCGCCGGGTTTCCTGAAGATCCAAGCCTTTCAATCGCGTGCAATTGCGCAGCAGCAGTTCCTGTAGTGAGCCTTGGAAGATCGAGCCTAGATTGGTCACTGCCGTGCCACTGAGATCCAAAGTGCGAAGCTGCATTCCCTTGAGCGGAGTGACGTCCTCGACTCCCGTGCCATCCAGATAAAGGGCCCGCAAGGGCAAGCCCCGAAGCGGCTCAAGCGAATCCAGCTGCATACCAGAAAGGCGCAGTTCGCTTAACGGCAGGCCGTCCAGTTCCTCCAAAAACTGCGAGCGTTGACCGCTCAGGTTAAGCACATTGACGCGGACGCCCTGCAGCCATTTCAGGGTTGTAATCGGCAGCCCCTCCAAGTTCAGGACCACACGTTCGTTGGTCGCTTTCAAGCGATTGGCAACAATGGTCGACGCACCTGCCCTCTGCATTCGCGTCCGCCAATCCTGAATCGACGCGGCGACGTCTTCCCGCGCGTCCAGCACGCGTTCCTTGACCGCGGATGCCTCCGCAAAACGCTCGTTCTTCTTCAGATGCGCCACCACCAAACGCCCCCGCGAACTGCTGGCAAAGACATCCGACCGGCGCTTGGCCAGCATCTGCTGGGAGAAAGCCCGA
>JBMYQZ010000487.1:0-4588 GCA_049601855.1 Limisphaerales bacterium
ATACACCTGTCGCATCCCTCCGGCGCCAATCAGGCCCTCGACGGCGTAGTGTCCGATCTCCGAAGGCAGATCTTGGTGGGTAATTTCCGGCCGGCCGGCCGGTTGATGCGTCCCGCCCGCCAATGTCGCGTCGTCTTCTTCAGGCATGCCTGTGCTCAAATACGAGAATCATTGCAATCCAGCTTCGGCTGCGGGTCCGCGAAGCGTGCCTGAGTGTTTACCAATTCCGCAACGCAAATCCAGTTCTCATGGCAGCTGCGATTTTTCGGTCCAACCGGCACTCCCTGTGGTAAATAATGTCCGCCATGTATCGCATTACCCTCGTCACATCGGGGTGCCTGTTGCTGCTTGCTAGCAACGTCGGCGCGTCCTCAGGCAACCATTGGAATCAATGGCGAGGGCCTAATCGCGATGGGAGCGCATCCGGATTTATCAACCCGAAGAAGTGGCCAGTGAAATTGCGCAAGGAATGGCACATCGAAGTTGGGGAAGGTTATTCGTCTCCCGTTACCGACGGACGTCAGATCTATCTTCACAGCAGACAAGGAACGAACGAAGTCATCCGATGCATCGCCTGGGATTCCGGAAATATTATCTGGAGCAACGAATACCGCGCCGCCGGAAGAGTGCACCAGGCCGGCGCCGATCATGGTATCGGACCGAAATCGACTCCCTGCGTCGTTGATGCGCGACTGTTCACGCTCGGGATCGGCAGTATCCTTTCCTGTTTCGATACCAAGTCGGGCAAGCTGCTTTGGCGCAAGCAATACGAAGGACAATTCCCTCGCCCGGCGCCTTCGTGCGGAACTTCCATGTCGCCTCTGGTGACCGATGGGCTCTGCATAGTACACGTCGGTGTCGACCGCCAAGGCGCCTTGATCGCTTATGACACGGAGAGTGGAATCGAACGCTGGCGATACGAGGGAGACGGCCCCGGATATGGTTCTCCGATTGTTACTGCCTTGGCTGGCCACCGTCAGTTGATCTCCCCGGTTTCAAAATTCATCGCCGGTTTCTCCATTGATACCGGCAAACAACTCTGGCGATTCCCTTTTCCCACCCGCAGCACACAAAACATCATTACGCCCGTCAGCGATGGCAGGAGCATTGTGGTCGGCGGCATTGCCCAGATCACTGCCAAACTCGTAGCCGGAGACAAACCCGAGGTCTTGTGGGATAACCGAAATTGGTCCATGCACATGAGTTCCCCGATCCAGGTCGGCGAACGCATCATCGGCACATCCACGCGTGACCGTGGTGTCATCTTCTGTCTCGATGCCAAGACCGGCAAACTGATCTGGCGGAGTGAAGATGGCATGAGTCGCCACGTCACCTTGACCCGGCTGGGAAACGAGGTGGCCGCCTTGACCCAGCACGGCCGCTTGATTCTCTTCCGGCCTGATCATGAGAAACTCGAACCATTGGCGAGTTACGATGTTACCGAGAAATCGACCTGGGCGAACCCGCTGTTTCTTGGAAGACGGATTTTCATCAAAGACAATACTTCACTCACCGCCTGGCGCCTCGATTGATTTTGCAACGGGCCTTTTCCTCTCCGAGATCGCGGCTACTCTCGGGCGGTCATGAACAAATTCACCAATCAAATCAGGGGTGCGGTCTTGCTCGCCGCCGGCGTCATCATCGGGTCCTTCTTCTCGCCCAGCATCAATCCCCCTGCCAACGCGCAGGCCAATAAGGATCAGTGGCGTTATCAAACCATTCATGGCACCGGCAAATCGATCTTCAACAGCATCAACACGAGCCTGAACAACGGCTATGAACTGGTAGACATGAAGACCACGCCTCAAAATGGTTACTCGACGCCGTACACCGTCGCGGTGCTGCGCGTGAGCCGCTAAATGGGGAGGGAGAGCATCCAGGTTTGACCCGTGGGAGTCGCCCCGTAGCATCGGGCCATGTACCGGGTCCGTTTGCTCGTTGTTCTCGCTATCGTCAGCCAACTTCATGCCGCCGATCCCAAGGCGGATGTGAAGCAGCAATTCGCCGCGATCTATCCGCAGTTGGAATCCCTCTACCAGCATCTTCACCGCAATCCCGAACTCTCCTACATGGAGAAGGAAACCTCGGCGCGGATGGCCGCTGAGTTCCGGAAGGCGGGTTTCACGGTCACCGAACGGGTGGGCGGATACGGGGTCGTGGGCCGGCTCAAGAATGGCGAAGGCCCGACGATCATGCTGCGCTGCGACATGGACGCCCTGCCGGTCGAGGAAAAGACGGGGCTTCCCTTTGGCAGTCGCAAGCAAATGACGAATGAGGCAGGCAAGAAGGTCTTCACGATGCACGCTTGCGGTCATGACATCCACATGACTTCGGCCATCGGCACGATTCGGGTATTGAGTGCCTTGAAGAATCACTGGAGCGGAACCTTGATGGTCATTGCCCAGCCAGCCGAAGAACGTGGCGGAGGTGCTCGGGCAATGTTGGGCGACGGTTTGTTTCAACGATTCGCCCTGCCCGACAAGGTCATTGGCCTGCACGTGAATCCGGCATTGCCGGCGGGCAGGATCGGATACACACCGGGCTTCGCGATGGCAAACGTGGATTCGGTGGACATCAAGATCTTCGGCGTTGGCGGCCACGGCGCCTATCCCCATGCCGCGAAAGATCCGATCGTTCTCGCAGCCCAAACGATCCTCGCTCTCCAGACGGTGGTCAGTCGCGAGATCGCGCCCATCGAACCAGGAGTGATCACCGTTGGATCCATTCATGGTGGCACCAAACACAACATCATCCCCCGTGAGGTGGATCTGCAATTGACCGTCCGGTCCTACTCAGATGAAACGCGGGAAATGCTCCTGAACGGAATCAAGCGCATCGCCAAGGGACTGGCGGTGGCGGCTGGTCTACCCGAAGACAAACTCCCGGTAGTCAAGATCAAGGACGAATACACGCCCGCGACCTACAACAACCCCGAATTGACCCGTCGCCTCGTGGGTGTGTTTGAGGACTGGCTCGGCAAGGGAGTTGCCATCGAGCGAAAACCCCAAATGGGAGGTGAAGATTTCGGTCGTTATGGCCGCACCAAACACAAGTTGCCGATCTGCATGTATTTTCTGGGTGCATCCAGCCCCAAGACCATCAAACGCGCCATGCAGGGAGGATCCTTGCCGTCGCTTCATTCCCCGCTCTTTGCTCCGGATTTTGAACCAACGATCAGGACCGGCGTCATCGCCACGAGCGCCGCGATTCTTGATTTGATGTCCAAGAACTGATGCGGACGGTTGCTCTCAGTCTACTTGTCGCGATCTCCGCCTGGGCGGCGGACGAATACGACATCAAACCGGGACAATTCCGCGTTCCGCTTTCTCTTCCGCTTTCTCCCGGCGAAGCGCTCGAGTCCTTTCGTCTGGTTGACGGCTTCCGGATCGAATTGGTAGCCGCAGAGCCATTGATCGAAGATCCGGTTGCGATGTCGTTCGACGCTGGTGGGCGGATCTACGTGGCCGAGATGCGAGGATTCACGTTGGACATCGATGGCACTGGCGAACATGACAAGATCGGCCGCATCTCTCTTCTCGAAGACATCGACGGTGATGGCCAGATGGACAAAAGCACGGTGTTTCTCGACCAACTCGTCCAGCCACGCTCGGTGACAGCTTGGAACGGTGGCATTCTGGTCGCGGATCACAAGCGGCTTTGGTACGCGAAGGATTCCGACGGTGATCTGCGCGCCGACATCAAGGAACTCATCGATCCGGAATACGCGACCGGGGGCAGTGTGGAACACCGCCCGAACGGCCTCCTGATCGGGCTCGATAACTGGATTTACAATGGCGCCTCCACCAAACGCTATCGATATCACCGTGGCACATGGCAGATCGACAAGATCGCCAAGCGTGGTCAATGGGGTATCACGCAGAACGACTACGGCCGGCTCTTCTACAACTTCAACTGGTCACAACTGCACGCGGACATGGTCCCGCCCGGCTACATGAACCGGCACCCGGATTTCGAATCCACCTTTGCGATCAACGTTGGTCTTTTGCCGGATCAGAAGGTGTTTCCCATTCGTCCGAACACGGCCGTGAATCGTGGCTACACGCCCGGCGTGCTCGACCGGCATGGACGGCTTACCACCTTTGCGTCTGCATGTTCCCCGCTCATCTACCGTGGTGACAACTTCCCGCCCGAGTTTCGCGGAAACGCCTTCGTCTGCGGTCCCTGCGCAAACATCATCAAGCGCAATGTCATCACTCAGACCGGCGTCGCTCTCACGGCTGCCAACGCTTACCCCGATCGCGAATTCCTCGCCTCGACCGACGAGCGCTTTCGGCCGGTGTTCCAGAGCAACGGTCCCGACGGAGCCCTCTACCTGGTGGATATGTATCGTGGTGTCATTCAGCAGTGGAACTTCATGACGAAGTATCTCCGGGGTGAGAGTAATCTTCGAAAGTTGTATGGCCCGGTTCATCGAGGGCGGATTTATCGCATCGTCCACGGTGAAGGTTCACGGAGCGTGCTGCCCGGCACCCAGGATACGGGCGAATTGGTGAGATTATTGGGACACGAGAACGGCTGGGTTCGGGACACTGCTCAACGCCTGCTCATCGAACAACGCGATGAATCT
>JBMYQZ010000488.1:0-4583 GCA_049601855.1 Limisphaerales bacterium
CGCGAAATCCCGGTGAGGATCGCCGAGTGGCTGGCCGATTTGTCGTTGAAGAATCGGACCATCCCGATCGCGGTTATTTTGCTGGTTTTCTTTGGCCTCCCCTTCCTGTTTATCTTCCTCTTCCGCTAGAAGCTTATGTTCAAAACCCTCACCTCCATGTTTCAGAAAGAGAACCTGATCGAGCAGGCTCTCAATGAATGCCACGAGATGCTGGCGCTGGATTGGGAAATGTTCCAGGAATCCACCAAGGCCCTGCGGGAGACGGAAACGGCGCCGCCGGTGCTCGACATCCCGGATGCTGACAAGCGGGTGAACAAGTACGAGCGCGACGTCCGCCGCAAGGTCATCACCCATCTGTCGGTGACCGGCGACGATGTCACCGCAGGCTTGGTCGTTGTCAGTGTGGTGATCGACATTGAGCGAATTGGTGATTACACGAAGAACATTTACGAACTCGCCCGCACCCACGCCGCCAAACTGGACGCGGGCAACCTCGAAGACCAGCTCGCCTCCGTCGAAAAACGAATCACCGATCTTTTTCAACGCACCGCCAAGACCTTCAAGGATGGCGATGAAGAAGGTGCCCGCTCGATCATGTCCGAATACAAAGAAGGACTGGCCTCTGACTGCGACGCCATCATCGACACGATTGTAGCCGGCAAGACCGATGATCTCTCGGCCGGTGAAGCCGCCTCGGTCGCCCTCTACGCCCGCTATCTCAAACGCATCGGATCGCACTTGCGCACGATCGTCACCAGCGTGGTGAATCCCTTTCCCCGGATTGGGTACAAGGAAAAGCAGCTGTAGCTTTCGCCAATAAAATGGCGGGCCCCAGGAACACACGATAAGTCCCAAGACCCGCCCACCCCGCTAACAATAGCAGGGCACCCAGAAGGTGCCCTTTTTCGGTTAAGCGCCAATGGCGAATCCGTTACGAATTGGAAACAACGTTCGGCGACAGGGTGTCCCAAAAGAAAAAGGAGAGGATTGCTCCTCTCCTTCGTTGTTTATCTTTTCAGACGGCGAGTCCGAACCGGCACACGAATTTCGGCCCGGATCCGCTTCCCGATCACCCGATCGGAAACTCTACGGAGCCGGCTGCATCGGCACGGCGCGGAAGAAGCGCGTGCGGGCGGTACTACCATCATTCGCGGTATCGAGCAGGTACTTCACTCCGCCAATAGTGAATTCCTGCTGCTGGCCGACGGGCATGAACGGGGAGGCGGCATTGAGCGCATCGCGCGATTCGAAGCTGAGGTTGGTGGCCGGGCCTTCGATCTTCACTCCGCCGATGAACACGATGCTCACGCGGTTGACGGGAATGTCGGAGCTGGTCGTGCTGCCGGCACCGTTGGTGACGACGACGCGGTAGTTGCCGGGTTGGGCGTTGGCAACGCTGAGGCTTTGCATGGTCGCACCCGGGATGTCCACACCGTCGAGCTGCCACTGGAAGCTGGCGCCGTTGGCGATGATTCCGGCGGGGATGTTGATGACGAGATTTCCCGCGGGGTCGATGACCGCGACGGGAATGGCGGCGGCGAGGCCGGCGTTGTCAATGGTGGGGGCGCTGCCGCCGGTGTTGCCGGTGGACAACGGGCGATCTTGAGCAGCGGCACCGCTGAAGGCGCCGAAGGATCCAAGCGCGGTCCAGGAGACCGCCCAGTTGGCTTCGGCGGGAAACGCACCAACGAAGTCGACCGGAGTGTAGAAACCGTCGTTCGGGACGGTGGTGAAGTTGGCGGCCGAGAGAGCGGGGCTGCCGGAGGCCGGACGCGGATCGAGCATGCGGTTCTGACCGTTATCAGTGTTGATCAGCATCGGAGCGCCGGTGAGATTCGATTTGGTGGTGTCGGTGAAGATGCCAGCGGTGACGGTGTTGTCATTGGCGGTGGTGGCGCCGACCACGAGGTTGGCACCGACGTTCGGCCAGATGTTGTGGGTGACGATCACTTCGCCCTCGTTGAAGGCGCCGATGTTGTCGTCCTTGAATTCGATGCCTTCGCCGAAGCCGGTGAAGACAGAGTTCTTGATCGTGGCGCGGGACTGGTCGCTGAATTGAAAGACCTCTTCGTCGGAGTTGCCAACAAAAGTGGCGTTGTAGAGTTCCCAGTTTCCTTTTGGCAGACCGGCGGGAACGGGAGTGCCGGGCTCGAGCGTGCCGTCAATTTCACCGCCGTGATCGGCGGCGATCGTTCCTTGCAGGACGAACCAGAACTGGTTCTTGCCTTGGTAGCCCTGGTCGACGTCGAAGGAGTCATCTTGGCAGTAGGCTGCCACGAGGGCCTTGGTGTTGACGGTGCCGCCCCACCATTCGAAACCGTCATCGGAAGAGCCGAGCACTTCGACGAATTCGATCGTGGTGCCGTTGCCGACACCGCCCATGGTCAATCCGTTGAGCTCAGAGTCTTCGAAGAAGGTTGTGCCCGGATAACGGATCTGCACGTAACGGAGCGTGCCGGAATTGTCTGTTGGATCGCTGCCGCCGAAGCGGTGCAAGCGTTGGTCGCCGGTGCCTTGGTCGTCGCTGAGACCTTCGAACACTTCGTAGATCGGCGTGGCGGCGTTACCGGTGTTGTCCTTGGCGCTGTTGAGGGGAGCATTACCGAGGATCACCACCCCGCCCCAAAGCTGACTGCCGAGAAAACCGAAATTGGCTTCCCCTACATTGGCTTGCGCTCCGACGGTGGCGTCGAGTTCGGAGGTGAAGATGATCGGATTGTTCGGCGTGCCTTCCGCGTTGATCGTGCCACCTTGGGTGACGAAGAGCGCACTGGCATTGCCGCCGGTGCCCTGCTTGCCCTTGATGACCGTGCCGGGCTCGATGTTCAGCGTCTCGCCGGATTCGACGTAAACGAAACTGTTCAACACGTAAGTATTGTCGCGGGTCCAATTGACCGTGCCGCTGATGTCGGAGTTGCTGACCTGCACGACGGCGCCTTTGCCGTTGTCAGTGATCACACCGAACTGCGCGAGGGCGGTCCAACGGGAGAGCCAAAGATCGTTTTCAGCGAAGGCGCCAAGGTAATCGGTCTGGGTGTAGAATCCGTCGTTCGGAACCATGGCGGCATTGGCGGCGGTCAAGGCGGGACTGCCCGTGGACGGACGGGGATCGAGCAAGCCGGTCGCGGCGTTGCTCGTGCCGCGCAACATCGGATCGGCCGTGAGGTTGGACTTGGTGGTATCATTGAAGATGCCGGCGGTGACGGTGTTGTCATTGGCGGTGGTGGCGCCGACCACGAGGTTGGCACCGACGTTCGGCCAGATGTTGTGGGTGACGATCACTTCGCCCTCGTTGAAGGCGCCGATGTTGTCGTCCTTGAATTCGATGCCTTCGCCGAAGCCGGTGAAGACAGAGTTCTTGATCGTGGCGCGGGACTGGTCGCTGAATTGAAAGACCTCTTCGTCGGAGTTGCCAACAAAAGTGGCGTTGTAGAGTTCCCAGTTTCCTTTTGGCAGACCGGCGGGAACGGGAGTGCCGGGCTCGAGCGTGCCGTCAATTTCACCGCCGTGATCGGCGGCGATCGTTCCTTGCAGGACGAACCAGAACTGGTTCTTGCCTTGGTAGCCCTGGTCGACGTCGAAGGAGTCATCTTGGCAGTAGGCTGCCACGAGGGCCTTGGTGTTGACGGTGCCGCCCCACCATTCGAAACCGTCATCGGAAGAGCCGAGCACTTCGACGAATTCGATCGTGGTGCCGTTGCCGACACCGCCCATGGTCAATCCGTTGAGCTCAGAGTCTTCGAAGAAGGTTGTGCCCGGATAACGGATCTGCACGTAACGGAGCGTGCCGGAATTGTCTGTTGGATCGCTGCCGCCGAAGCGGTGCAAGCGTTGGTCGCCGGTGCCTTGGTCGTCGCTGAGACCTTCGAACACTTCGTAGATCGGCGTGGCGGCGTTACCGGTGTTGTCCTTGGCGCTGTTGAGGGGAGCATTACCGAGGATCACCACCCCGCCCCAAAGCTGACTGCCGAGAAAACCGAAATTGGCTTCCCCTACATTGGCTTGCGCTCCGACGGTGGCGTCGAGTTCGGAGGTGAAGATGATCGGATTGTTCGGCGTGCCTTCCGCGTTGATCGTGCCACCTTGGGTGACGAAGAGCGCACTGGCATTGCCGCCGGTGCCCTGCTTGCCCTTGATGACCGTGCCGGGCTCGATGTTCAGCGTCTCGCCGGATTCGACGTAAACGAAACTGTTCAACACGTAAGTATTGTCGCGGGTCCAATTGACCGTGCCGCTGATGTCGGAGTTGCTGACCTGCACGACGGCGCCTTTGCCGTTGTCAGTGATCACACCGAACTGCGCGAGGGCGGTCCAACGGGAGAGCCAAAGATCGTTTTCAGCGAAGGCGCCAAGGTAATCGGTCTGGGTGTAGAATCCGTCGTTCGGAACCATGGCGGCATTGGCGGCGGTCAAGGCGGGACTGCCCGTGGACGGACGGGGATCGAGCAAGCCGGTCGCGGCGTTGCTCGTGCCGCGCAACATCGGATCGGCCGTGAGGTTGGACTTGGTGGTATCATTGAAGATGCCGGCGGTGACGGTGTTGTCATTGGCGGTGGTGGCGCCGACCACGAGGTTGGCACCGA
>JBMYQZ010000489.1:0-4575 GCA_049601855.1 Limisphaerales bacterium
CTTGCCGAAAATGGTGACCACCGGGGTCTTGGCGTCGATGAGCAGTTTGACCTGGTTGTCGTCCTTCACATCCACGCCCTTGCGTCGGGTGGATCCGAAGGCCGCGATCTTGGCATTCTTCCACTTCTTCTTCGCGGCTTGCTTGAAGAATTCGATGTCCTTGGGATTGCTGCCGGGCCAACCGCCTTCAATGTAGTGAATACCCCAAACGTCGAGTTTCTCGGCAATTCGGATCTTGTCCGCGACCGAGAAGTTGATGCCTTCACCCTGCGTGCCGTCACGCAGAGTCGTGTCATATATTTCGACTTTGGGTTTCATAAATTGTCTCGGTCGCGTCGCCGCGTTCCGGATTATTTCACGCGACAAAAAAAGGACGTTGCCGTCCTCGTCGCTGCGGAGGGATTTTCCGCCCGTAAAAACGCCCGCCGTATTCGGAGGAGTGTGGATTTTTAGGGGAATGGACGGGGAATTGGAACAAAAAACCGGTGCAGATGCCTTTACGGACACCGGAAATTCCAGTTCTCTGAAGCGATGCTCAGATTCGCCGTTGCCGTCGCGCTGTTGTTGGCTGCTGGTTCTCGCATTCACGCGGACGATCGACCCAATATCATTTACGTCATGGCCGACGACCTCGGGTATGGCGATTTGGGCTGCTTCGGGCAGCGTCACATCAAGACGCCGAACCTGGATCGCATGGCAGCGGAGGGGATGCGGTTGACCAGTTTTTATGCCGGTTGCACCGTTTGTCGTCCGTCGCGGCTTTCGCTGTGGACCGGACGGCACATGGGGCACACGCCGATCTGGTCAAACGCCCGCTATCTCTTTGAGAACGGTGAACCCACGGTCGCGGGGATTTTGAAGGAAAGTGGATACGCCACGGGTGGTATTGGAAAATGGGCCATGGGCGGCGTCGGGACCACCGGCCATCCGAACGCCAATGGTTTTGATTTCTGGATGGGCTATCTTGATCAGGGCGCGGCGCACAACTTCTATCCGACGAATCTCTGGCGGAATCAATACGTGGTGGCGATGCCGGGGAACGAATTGATGGATCATCCGCAGGCCCGGGGACGGGTGGCCAAAATCAACAAGCGCAAGACCTACTCGCACGATGTGATGACGGGGGAAGCCTTCGAGTTTATTCGTCGCCATGGGAAGAAACCATTCCTGCTCCATATGCATTGGACACTCCCGCACGCGAACAATGAAGGTGGTCGCGTCATTGGCAATGGCATGGAAGTGCCCAGCTACCAACCCTACGCGCATCGCGTCGAATGGCCCGATACGGAAAAAGGGCAGGCGGCGATGATTCATCGGGTCGATCGCGACATGGGGCGCTTGTTCAAGTTGTTGAAGGAACTGAAGATCGATGAGAAGACCTTGGTCATCTTCACATCTGACAACGGACCTCACTCGGAAGGCGGTCACATCCACGAGTTTTTCGATGCCAATGGTCCGTTACGCGGCTACAAGCGCGATCTCTACGAGGGCGGCATCCGGGTGCCGACGATCGCCCGTTGGCCCGGCCGTGTGAAAGCCGGCTCCGCCTCCGATGAACCCTTGGCCTTCTGGGATTTCATGGCGACGGCCTGCGAACTCGCGGGAACCAGACCCGCCAAGGATACCGACGGCATTTCGTTCGTCCCGACACTGCTCGGCAAGAACCAGAAATCGCACGGCCACCTGTTCTGGCGCTACCAGACCAAGCGGGCGCTACGGAAAGGTAAATGGAAGATCGTTCAGACCAGTCCGAAGAAGCCGGCGGAGCTCTACGACCTCAGCCAAGACATCGGGGAACAAAACGACTTGGCGAAATCGCGACCCGAACTCGTCCTCGCACTCACCGAACTCATGGACCAGTCAGTCAAATGATGAACCGAATCAACCTCCTTCTCGTGCTTGGCGTTGGTCTGCTGTGCCTCTACGGATGTCGTTCCGCCGCGGACATATACCAACGCCGTATCAGCCTCACTTTGCTCGAACCCACGCGTCCCGCAAAACCGGCTGATGGAGTGAAGGTCTACGAATACAAGAACGCCGTCACCGAGGATTACGACGTGGTTGCCTTGATGAAGGCGGAGGGCTACCCGACCGAGGTCGCCAAGTTCAAAAAGGCGTTCCAGCAGAGGGCGGCGGATATTGGGGCTGACGGGCTCATCTTCAAACAGGTCAATCTGGATGAGGGACTGGGTGTTCGCATAAGCGACGTGGCGGCCGTGCGGGGCGAAGCCATTGTTTTCCGCTGATGCGAACGGTGGCGGTCAGGCCTGCGATGATGCCGACCAGATGCGCGAGTGGGACGCTTCGGTGAGAAGTGGAGTTGGCCAGCAGGAGTCGCGGGTCGAAACTTTCGTAGATAATTTTCCCTCCCATGAGGAAGGCGATTGTGACCCAGATCCAGACATCGCGATCACGCTGCATCAGTCCCTTTGTGGTAACCGCGGCGACCAGCCCGGCTGCCAAGCCTGAAAGTCCCACGTAGGTGGCCATCTCGGGAAGGAACGCGTAGAGCAACGGGCCGAGGGCGAGAATGCTGAGGACAAGCGTGCGTCGAAATTCCGGTCCGGATTGTCGCTCAAGGATGCCTCCGGCGATCACCACCAGCATGGTGTTCCAGAACAGATGCGGGGCCGAAGCGTGACACCAGTGACAGGTGAAAAGCCTCCAGTATTCTCCCTGCTCAATGTGTAGGCGGTCGTATTGCAGCACAGATTCGGCGGCGGGCAAGGCGTGGATGACGACCACCACGACGACGATGGCAAGCGTGCCGAATGGAACGCTGCGCTTCACTGCGAGATTGATTCGTTTCGCCGCCATGCGACCAGGAGCAGGAGACACGCTGCGAGGCCTCCGGCAAACCCAAGATTACCGCCTCCCGAGTAGCCGGCGGCGCGGGTGACCTTGTATTGCTCGGGCCGTTCCTTGACCCGTTTCTTGAAACGCGTCAGTTCACGATCAAGGTTGGCGATCATCTGTGTGTTGGCCTCCTGCATTCCTTGCTGGGCGTCCTTGCGAAGTTGTTCGGAGTGATTGACCAACGTGGCTCGCGCCTTGACGTGGCTGGTGCCGGGGGCTCGGAACAGGAGCTTGCGACTCGGGATGTGAAAGACCGTCGTGTCGAGCATTGTGCTCGTGTCGTTCTTCTCCCCGTTGATGACGAAGGCCCCGACCACGGTGAGGTAGGACAGGGAGAGCCAATCTTCATCGGTGTGCTGGATCTGGTCGTAGGCGACCAGCGCGATGACATCGATGTCCAGCATCGTTCGCAGCTGACGCAGATTGTCGAAGCCACCACCCGCCTTGAGATACGCGGTCGGGATGATCTCGATTTCTGTGATGAAGGGGTGCGCTTGGAATTGTTTCGCCACGGCATCGAGAAGTTTCATTTTCCGTTCCTCTGATGGTCCACCACGGCGATAACGACCCTGCCGATCGGGAACGAACGCGATGCCTACCCTGAGCGGTATCTCCAGGTTGGGAATCGAGGCATGTTCGGTCTTGGCCTCCCCGTTTGGGTAGAGGAAGTCAATGGTGCTGGAGGTACGATGAGTTCGGTCCCCACCATGGAATGAGCGACAGCCCGATCCCGCCAACGAGATCGCCGCAACTGCGAGGACTATTAGAGGTTTCATGCCGCTAGCAATAACAGGGAATGCACCGCATCGGTTAATCGATGAATTCTATGGGAGCATCGTTTGACGCGATGTAGTTTGGACACGTGGAGCCGTGGAGCCCTGAATTGGAACAGAAGATTTGCCGGAGGATTGAAACGGCGATCGGAAAGCCTTCGTGGTTGAAACGGGTTGGTGGCGGGATGATGCGGAAGGACTGGGGCGGGCGGGTCTCGCCGTTGATCTCCTTTCACTTGATTCCCGCTGGATTGGCGGCGTTGATGAGTCTATTGGCTGGTCGGAAGGTGGCTGCGGCCTGGTTGGGAGTGTTTTGGTTGGGAATAGTTCTGATGAGTGCTGGAAGGGTGCAATGGAGCCTGTTCGGTGAATCCACCGAGAACAGCACCAGGGCCAATTTTCCGTCATCGGATGGACAGGTCTTCGATTTTCGGTGGAAACAAATCGCCAGGGAGTTTCGGGATCGGTTCTGGGGCGCGTTGCTGGCGGGATTGGTGCTGTTGGACTATGCAAACAGCATCGCGTTGTGTCTCTGGATACCCGTCTTTGCGGTCCTTCATTGGCTGGTCATGGGCACGCTCACGGTGCTGTTGTCAGTATACGCGCCACCGTTCCGATCGTGGCTGCTGATCTCAAGGTCGCGGTTGGGGCTCCCGTAGCGAGTCAGGCGAGCGCCGGTGGCATCTTCCGCGTCACGGGTAAGGTCATACACAACAAGCCGCGTGCATCCACCAGTGGCTTCTACACCGTCAAGTCGGGGTATTGGTCTTTGGTGCAGGCGGTTCAGGCTCATGGTGCGCCGCCGTTGCATGTAGAGCGGATAGGTAATCAGGTCAGACTGTATTTGGCCAGAGAGTCGGGTGCGTTTCAGTTGGAGACATCAAGCGGCATTGGCCCGAATGCTTCTTGGACGGTGGTGTCGGCGCTCCCGTCCGATACAGGATTT
>JBMYQZ010000490.1:0-4574 GCA_049601855.1 Limisphaerales bacterium
GGCATTGGCGTGAATCTCGACGTCCTCCAAATCAGCCGTCAGAAAACCGTCTGGGTCTGGTCACTTCGCTGCCTTTACTTCGGCACGCCCATGAGTTCGGCCATGTTCTCGGCGAAGGCGTTCCCGAGCCTGACAAAGAAGGCGCCGCTGCCAAGGTAGTGGTACGGCCGATCGCTGCCGACCGTGCTCCATTCGTGGTAGTGGGCCGGCCAGCCCTTCTTGAACACCTCGTGCGAGTAGTGTGAATACTGCGGGTAGCTTTCAACCGCCCGGACGTCGCCCGCAAACTCTGGAAACGTCGCCGCTTTGCGCTGAGCCTGCGATACTTCGTTTGCATCGACCTTTTCCTTCGTCATTCCCGTTCCCAGCACGCCGATCACAAACGGCATTTTCGGTGCCTTCACTTCTTCGCGGATGTCCTTGATGAACCGGCGCATGTTCTCGGCATAGTTGCCCCGATACTCGGGACTAAACTGATCGTTGTACCCCTGAAACCACACGAAGCCGGCGACCTCGAATCCCGCGTCCGCGTCGTAGGCAGGATGATATTTGCCCGGATCGGCGAGGACTTCCTTGATGTGAGCAACCATCTCGCGCCAAAAGTGGCCCGCGTTGTCCATCGCAAACGGCTTGGGCTTGCGCGGCTGTCTGGGCTTGCGCGGCTCCCGGAGTTTCTTCTTTGTCTTCTCATCCGCCGTCTTCATTTTCTCTTCGTAGGCGGCCAGATCAACGGCGTATTTCTTCTCCGTTTCGGGGTAGTTCTTTACGGCTTCCTCGTAGCGCTTCTTGTTCTCCGCGGCCTTCACCTTGGCGTCGTCATAGGCCTTGGTGGTCTTGAATTCAGCCGCGGACGGCGGCCGGAAGTCGTACATGATCGACTTGCCGCCCCACGAGGTCTTGATCAACAGAATCGGACCATCAACGCTCTCGGCGATCCGCAGTCCAAAACCGTATTCGGTGCCGATCTTGATTTTGTCGGCGCCGTAACCGACCCCGAGTTTGCCGTCCCGGACGTTGCGATCGGCGATGGAAGAGATATAGACGCGATCGGAGACCGCACAGGCGTCGATGACAGACTGTTTGTAGGCATTGTGCGCCTCCAGCAGCTGGTCGACCAGCACCTGCAGCGCCTTCTTCTCCGGGCCGCCCGCCATCTTCTTGATCTTGTCCATGGAGATGCCGCCGCTGAGTTCGTCGATCTTGCGGGCCCGGGTGAGCTGTTCATCAATCGCGGCACCGATATCAGCGTCCTCGAACACCATCTCGATCAGCGCCTGGTCCCCCGCTTTGCCTGATTTATAAAGGGTGGCGATCGTGTGCGCTCGGGCATGCCCGACCGTGTTGGATTGCCCGGCAAGAATGAAAACCTTGAGCTTTTTTTTCGCGGGGGCGCTGTGGGCAAGGGAGACGCATAGGCAACTGCTCAGCACAATCGCAAGGCCTTTGAAGACGTTGAATTTCATTGGTGTTGTTCTTTCCGCCAACGGGCACGTTGGTATCAGATGGTCGGCGCCTCGATAGACGACGTTCTACCGGAAAACAAGGTCAAGTTTCGAACCCCCGGGGCTGGTATGATCTGAGCCAAGTGGGCTCTCATCGCAGGTTCTTAATCCGAATGCGGTCGATCTGCAGGAGCTGCTTGGGGACGAGGGAGCTGAAGCGCAGCAGATGCCGGCCAACTTGATCGAAGCGGACGGTCCTGGTCGAAACGGCTTCAAGTTCTCCTGGTTTGCCCTTCTTGATGCGCAGCAACTCCTTCATTGGATAGCCGGCATCGGCTTGTCGGGCGTCGTTGACGACGGGGGCGGTGGAGAGTGTGCAGGGACCTTGGGCGGAGACCGCGACCGAGAGTTGATGGTCCCCTGCTTCTTCGATCTTAACGACAAATTCGACGTAGCTGCCCGCTCCCTTGCGCAGGTCGGCGCAGACCAACTTTCCTTTGGATGCGTCGGGGTGGGCCTCGGGGTAGTGAAAGTTGCCGCGCTGACGAAAGTCGGCTGAGGTTTGGCAGGGCATGTCTTCCGCCTCGAACCATCCATCGTGATCGGGTTTGGAGGGTTTCCAGCTCAGGTGTTCGCTCAGTTTTGCGATGACCGGTTGGTAATCGGGATGGTCGGCGAGATTGGTGAACTCGTGGGGATCGCGGTCGAGATCGTAGAGTTCGGTTTCCCCGGTGGCGAAGCGGGTCATGCGGTAGTCGTTGGCCAGGACGACATCGTAGCGAATGCCATCGGCTTCGCTCGACATGAGAACGGGTTCGTCCCAATCGGCTTTTGGGTTCTTCAAGAGAGGCACAAGGCTGTTGCCGTCGAGGGCTTGCGGCGGGGCGGGAAGTTTCAGCAATTCGACCAGGGTCGGATAAAGATCCATCAGCGACACGGCTTTGTTGCAAAACACACCTTGTGCCAGACCGGGGCCGGCGATCATGAGGTTCACCCGGGCGGAGTCATACCAAGGCTTCATCTTGGACCAGCCTTCCTTTTCGCTCAGTTGATAGCCGTGGTCGCTCCAGAGGACCACGTAGCCGTTCTCCGCGTGCGGACTCGCATACCAGGCGTCGAGGATGCGGCCGACCTGTTCGTCGGTGAAGTTGACGCAGGCGAGGTAGGCCCGGACCTTTTCGCGGTCGTAGCCCTTGGCCTCGAGCTTCTGGTGATATCCGGGACCGAACTTGGCCGGGTTGTGCGCCATGGTCTTGAAACGTTCCGGCAGGTCGTCCAGGTCGTTCTTCCGATGCTCGGGCATCTTGAGGCTCTCCAGTGGATGACGGTCGAAGTATTCCTGCGGGACAACCCACGGCACATGGGGGCGGTAGATGCCGAGTGCCAGAAAGAGTCCGCTTTGATGCGACTTCAGCGCCTGGATCCCGCGACTCACGGAAAGGTAGTCGGGCATCTGGGAGGTCGGCACGTCAGCCACGCCCCAACGTCCGGAAGGATTAAGATTCCGATAGGTTGATCGGATGGGCTTGGGTTCTCCGGTGCGGCGGGTGTATTTGTCGAACTCCTTCTGGTCACCGTTGTGGAAGTTCTTCCCGATCCCGACGCTCGTCCATCCCTGAGCGCTGAAGTGCCTGGGGATCGTGACGGCATCAGGGACATAGCTTCGCCAAGGGCGGCCACCATTGCTGTTCGACTTGGCGCCCGTGCGCGCGGGATGCAGCCCGGAGAAGATGGATGTCCGCGAAGGAAAGCAAACCGGCGACGAACAGATCGCGCGGGTGAAGGTGACGCCGCGCGCCGCAAAGCGCTCCAAATTCGGCGTGATCGCCTGCGGATGCCCCTTGAGCACGCTGTTCCAATCGTTCCAATCGTCGATGTTCAGAAACAGCACACTCGGGCGCTCAGCGCCCGGCGCTGGCAACAGCGATGCCCAAGTAATCAGGCAAAGCGCGAACAGGCCCTTTGAGATTCGGCTCATGGTTCTGAAACAAGTCGAGCGGAGTTCATATTGGACAATAGGATGACACATTCGATTAATCGCTTTTTCTATTGCTGCCGCAAGTTGCCAGATTTGACGAACTAACTTTCCCGTTTCGTTGACCGCGAATCGCGCGGATTACCCAGAGCAACAGAGCCGCAACCCAATCAGAGAATCAACCACGGAAGACACCGAAGAAACGGAACTCGGAGAAGAATTAATCTGGTCCCATTTCCGTAAATTCCGTTCCTTCCGTGGTTGATTCTCTGGTCTATCCTCTGTCTTTCCAAAATCCTCACAGATAGTGGTACGGATGGGATTCAGCATCGAATGGTGTGCGTGGTTCTGGAGCTCATCCGCGAAATCCGAGCAATCCGAGGTCAGGAAAACATTTCCAAGATCGGCTTGGCTTTGCTGCCGCCGATCTTGAACGGGCGGCCGGATGAGGTGACGGCTTCCTTATCGATCGGCAGACCCGCGGCCCAGCCGATGGTGGCGTGGAAGTCACCGACGGTGACGGGCTGATCGGGTTGGGCTCCGGCGGCATCGCTGGCGCCGTAGACGAAACCGCGTTTGACGCCGGCTCCGGCGAGTCCGCAGGTGAAGCAGATGGGGTAGTGGCCGCGACCGTCGCCTTCGTATTTCGGTTTGCGGCCGAACTCGGTGGCCAGCACGACGAGGGTGGTGTCGAGGAGTCCGCGTTCCTTCAGGTCGGCAATCAGGGCGGCGTAGGCTTGGTCGAAAGGAGGACAGATATCTTCCATCTCGCCTTTCAGATCCTTGTGCATGTCCCAGCCGTCACTGGTCACTTCGACGAAGCGGATGCCATTTTCGACCAACCGACGGGCGAGCAGGCAGCCTTGACCGAATCGACTGTCGCCGTAGCGCTCGCGGGTCTGCTTGTCTTCCTTGCTGAGGTCGAAGGCATCCAGGTCCTTGCTGCGCAGCATGCGCATCGTCTGGTCGTAGAAATCGCGATAGGCCGACACGTTGCTGTCCTGATACTTGTCGAGGAATCCGGCGCTGAGTTCGCCGGCCAGATCGAGGTTCTTCCTGAACTGATCGGGTTTGAAGCGCGCGCGGATGTTCTTCAATCCCGACTCCGGGTTGTTGATCGCGAGCGGATCGAAGGAGGACTCGAAGAAGCCGGCGCC
>JBMYQZ010000491.1:0-4560 GCA_049601855.1 Limisphaerales bacterium
TCGTATTCGGCCTGATTCGAGATAATTCGGGATGATTCGACTTTGTCCCAAACCTGATTAGATTTTTCGGAAGATTCGATCGACAGAAGGGAAGATGGTCGGAGCGACCGGATTCGAACCAGCGACGTCCTGCTCCCAAAGCAGGTGCTCTACCAAGCTGAGCTACGCTCCGACGGCCGAGTGTGTTAGCGGGCTTTCACGCGACTGGCAACGGAAAAGCGTCAATTGAAGATATTCAAGCCGCGAATGAAGCGGTTGAGACCTCGATAGAGTTCCGGGCCGATGCCGCTCTCGAAGGTCGGGCGCATACGTTGCATGGCTTCGAGATCGTATTGCAGAAGGAAGCCGACGGCATGCGTTCCCCGGCGGTTGTTGCGGATGGCGTCCACGCCGTAACCGTAGGAGAGAATGACCTGCCAGACGTTCTTCGGCGAACGATAGCCGATGCCACCGCCGATGCCGGAGTGGGCATTGCCCGCCTGCTGCATGCCGGAGACGTAGTCCACCCACGCGGTATTGCCGAAGGCGTTCAAGGTCCAGCGTTTGTCGCTGTCGAGCGGGAAGGCGTAATGCCCGCCGATCATCGAGAAACGATAGGCGGAGATTTCGCCAAAGTAATAGCCGGGCAGATACATCGGGAATTCCGACGAGAGGGGCAATGCGCCACCCAGTTGATACGCGTTCAGGCGATCGGCGTTGATGCTCGTGCCAACCATCGCCGTGGCGGTGAGGTAGTCACCGCGTTCGGGAAAGGTGTAGGCCAACAATGCCCGTGCCCACAGCTTGTGCATGTCGCCATTGGCGGTCCGGTCTCCGGCCAAGCCGAAGGGGCCGTCCCGCGTGTAGAAATTGCCTTCGTACCAGGTCGACAATTCGAGCGCGAGTGCCGGCGTCAACAACGGCTCTCGGCCACCCAGTCGCAATCCCGTGCGCACGCGAAATGAACCACGATTGTCCGGCACTACGAATCCCGGCGTCGTGTCATCGTCCCTTTGATAATCAGTGTAATGCCCCGCCAAACGTGCAATCGCGTGGAGCGGAATGCGATCATTTGGATTGAGGAGATGATAGACCGACGCGCTGATTTCGCCGCCGTGTCCGGTGAAGGATTCGTTGGAAAGATATCGCCCACCGCGGACTTCCTGATGCGTGTCCGCAAAGCCACCGCCGGAAATCCCGATGCCCAAATCCGTGTTTTCGCCCAGCAATCCCTTGAAGCCGATCTCGCTGTCCATGAAGACCGGCGCGACGGCCAGGCGCAGGGTCATGTTGGTGCGGTACCAACCGGGGCGATTCAGAAAATAATAGGCATAACCCGCGATCGGTCCCTTGCCTTCGACAGGTTGATTGTAGCCGAATTGCAACAGTTTCCGTTTGACCGGATCGATCTGGGCCTGGCCCGTGACCGGGGCGAAACACAGAAGCGTGACGACAGGAAATATGACAGCCCAACTCCACTTCACAGGCGCTGTTATTAGGTCATGATTCGGCGCAAGCAAGGACAATTACCACTCACGCCACGGCGGCGCGGAGTTGCTCCAAGAAGCGCTCCACATCTTCCGGTTGGTTGTAGCCGTGGATGGAGATACGAATGCGACCGGCCTGGTGCATGACGTGGACCTTCTGCTCCAAGAGCGCGGCCTGGATTTCAGCATCGCGTTCGTGTTGAAAGGAAACAATGCCGGATGAATTCCCAGGCTGCGCCGGCGACATCGGCTTGATCCCGAGTTCCTTCAATCCCGCGTGCACACGCGCCACCAGGGGATCTGCATGGGCGACGATGTTCGCGACACCAGCTTCCCGCAGGTATTCCAGCCCGGCCCGCAAGGCGTAGATCGCCGGAAACGGTGGCATGCCGACGGAGAAACTCTTCGCGCCGGGCAATGGTTCCGCCCGCTCGAAACGATCGGCGTCAAAGGCATTGGCCAGATTGTACCAACCGCCAGCGTGCGTTGTGAGTCTTTCAGCGCCCGCTTTGGGCACGGCCACGATCCCCGCACCGTGGCTTCCCAACTGCCATTTGTAGGTGCTTGAGATGAGGCAGTCTGCATCAAGACACTTGAGTTCCAAGCGACCGAAGGCCTGCGTGACATCCACGGACAAGACCGCGTTCGGCGCCACCCGTCGCACCAGGTCACAAAACTCCGCCCACGGAATCCGGTAGCCGGTGAGAAAACTCACATACGAAACCTGCACCAATCGCGTTTTCTCCCCCAGCAGTTTCTCCAAGTCAGACAACTCCAGCACACCGTCGCGATTCTGCCACAACTTTGTGATCGGCTTCCCCGGCCAACGCAGCCACGGCGTCGCGCCCGCCGGAAAGTCGAGGTCCGAAATCACCACTTCGTCTCCCGCCTGCAGATTCAATGCCGACGCCAACAGGTTGTAGGCCTCTGATGAGCAGGAGCAGAATGAAACCTCCCCCGGTTCCTTCTCCAACAACTCCGCCGCCACTTCCCGACACCTCTCTGTCTCCGGAAAATGAAAGTCGCGCCCGCGCATCCCCATGGACTTGTGTTCCCAATACAATTCGAGCGCCTCGTGCACCACTTGCGGCAACAGACCCTCCGCCGCCGTGTTCAGATAGGTGTTGTCCCGCAGGAAACCAAAATCAGCCAATCGCGATTCTTCGGTGAGCATGCGAGAGACTTAGCAGAAACCTACGCCCATTCAATCCTCACGGTTTTGTAGTTGCGGCCTTCCACTCGGCGAATCTGTCTTCGGCGTACTGCCTCGTCTCCTCCGGCGTGGCGGCAGTCGGCCATACAAAATCAACGCCGTTCATCCACCAGTTGTTCTTCCTCGGATGCAGCGGATCGCCACCTTGATCCACACCGTCTTCACCGACGGACCACAGGCGAAAGAAGTCTGACGTTCGTTCGTAAAGCAACGACCGACCGTTCATCCAAGCGACCGGGATATCCTCGCAGAAATCCGGCACCAGTTCATTCAGTTTCTCAGGATACCTAGCGTGCTTGAGTCGAAAACGATTGAGAGCGATGGCGGTCATCTGGATCTCGCGGCGGGTTTCTGCCTTGAAGGGCAGCATGTGAAAACTGGACACATTCCAGGTGAAGTTCTTCGAGAAGATGTGGGTGGCTGGCGGGGAGTTGGTTTTACCTAGTCGGTGGAACAGGTGCTGAAACGAACGTTGTTCGATCGCCTCACGGAGACCTTCGATCTGCGATTGGACGGTCTGCAAATACCATCCAAGGTCGTAGTGCGAAGGAGCCAGTCGCCAAAGATGCAGACTGACCGTACCATTGTATCCGAACAGGATTCTGGCTTTCGCTGTGTCGGTGAGCAAAGTCTCGCAAGCTTGGATCATCTGCGCGCGTTCGAGTTCGATCGCCCGCAGATGAGCCACAGTGAAATCGAGCTGGCTCAAGGTGTCTTGCAAAGTCGCAAGCTGGGCATCGTTCAGATCGCGTTGGAGCAACCACCAGATCGGAGCCTCATAACCATAAAAGGGTTGACGGGCGATCTCACTCAAGGTGGTGGGAACTCCCTGTGAACAGTGCAGGATCCGGAGCGCATTGGCCGTCACCATTAACGCCTTGTCCAATTCCCCTCGTTGCAATTGTAACGCGGTCGCCTGGCTGCACCATCTCCACAAGGGCCACAGCGATCGGCTCGGAATCCCCGTGAAGCCCATGCCTTGGGACCAATCGACCTGATGCAGCAGCACTTCGTTTGTCGTCGCGTTGACGGCTCGTGTCCATGCCAATCGAGAGGCATCGATGGGCGGACCAATTTCCGTCCAGACATTGGATATCCAGACCACGTCCCTCTTGCCCCCACGGATAACGAACAGCTCCGCCGCCAGATTCGTAATCCGGGTAATGTCAACGATCACACCTGGGCGCGGGCTGAATCGGGTCGGCAATCCGGGTGGCAGTTCTGGCAGATCGTTCGCGGCAGCGACCAAAATGGGGCATGCCATTGAACTGGGGCGGCGTTCGTTCCTAGTTGCCGCCAGTCGAGGATTTCACCTTGCGCAACGAGGTGAGCGCGGAGGTTCGCCAAACTGCGATGTCCCCGATGGATGTAGCCTCCGAGCCCGAGCGCCGAGATGAGGGCGATGGCAATGCACGTCTTCAGCACGGGACGCGGTCGCCCAGGTTCCCGTGCCGGTTCTTCCTTCATTGCGAGTTCACGATATCACGAGCTTCCTGGATCAGCGCGAGATCGTGGGTGAGGTCGGCAAATCGGAAATCGACGTCCCCGCTTTGATCGCTGCCGAGCATGTCACCGGGACCACGCAGCTTCAGATCCTCCTCGGCGATGCGAAAGCCATCCGTTGTTTCCGTCATCACATTCAGACGATCCCAGACACTTTCGTCCTTCTTGTTGGCAACGAGAATACAATACGATTCGTGCGAACCGCGGCCAATGCGACCGCGCAATTGATGCAGTTGCGCGAGACCGAATTGCTCGGCGTTTTCGATCAGCATGACCGTGGCGTTGGGAACATTGACGCCGACCTCCACCACCGTGGTCGCCACCAAGGCGTGAATCTCACCGGATTGAAAGCCCTTCATCACGCTGGTCTTCTCCTCG
>JBMYQZ010000492.1:0-4548 GCA_049601855.1 Limisphaerales bacterium
CCTCCACTGGGGGGAGATGGGTACCAAATGGGGGATCAATCGGACCGTGGCGCAGATCCACGCGCTCCTTTTCATTTCCCCTGAGCCGCTGAATGCAGAGGAGATCACCGAGACCTTGCGAGTGGCTCGGTCGAATGTGAGCAACAGTTTGAAGGAATTGCAGGGTTGGCGAATCGTCAAGGTGGCGCACGTGCTGGGTGATCGGCGGGATCATTTCGAATCGATGAAGGATCCTTGGGAGATGTTCCGAATCGTGCTTGAAGAGCGGAAGAAGCGGGAGGTGGATCCGACGATGGCGGTCTTAAACGAGTGCATCGCGCAGGCTAAGAACGAGCCCAAGACGGACAAGTATACGTTGGATCGACTGGAGGAGCTTCAGGGGTTCTTTGCGACGACCACGAACTGGTATTCGGGGATCAATAAATGGCCGACGGTGGTGGTGCAGAAGTTCATGAAGTTGGGAGACAAGGCGGTGAAATTGTTGGGATTGTCGCGTTAAATTTTTTTGATTGTAAAGTTCCGTGAAAACAGAAACTACAGAAATTAATGCCACAAAGGAAGTGCTTATACGGATTTCGATGACCGGGTGGTTGGCGATTGTGATTCTTGGATTGGTGGGCTTTGTGGGGGCGTGGGCTGAGAGCAGTTGGGTGAAAACGTGGTTGTTGGCGGGACTCTTGTGGATGGCTCTAAAAGTGTCTCTGCTTCCAGAGCGAAGGAATCGCAGAACGTGGTGGTGGTTCATTTGGCCAGGGACTGATTCGACGGCATTCTTTCGGGGGACGGCAACCAGGTCGACGAACGATTGGATTGCCGGGGTGGGGAATCTCTCGATTGGTGTGGGCTTGTGTAGGTGGGGCGACGTGGGCGCCGGGAATTCGCCATTGATCAGTGCGCGGATGGGGATGGCGGCTATCGTGCTCCTTCCTCACTTCGGATTGTTTCGGATCTTGGCGGGGTTGTTTCGGCAAGCGGGAATGGAGGCGCGGCCGATCATGGACTTCCCTTTGCTTGCGGCTTCGCTGAGCGACTTTTGGGGTAATCGTTGGAACCGGGGATTCAACGTTCCTGCGCGTCGCCACTTGTTCCTTCCAATGGCTCGGGAGCACGGGGTGGTGGTCGCAACCATGATTGTCTTCGGCGTATCCGGGTTGCTGCACGAAATTGTGATCTCGGTCGTGGCGGGAAGCGGCTTCGGCATGCCGACGATCTACTTTCTTATTCAAGGCGCAGGCGTCCTGCTCGAGCGTAAAATCGCGTCGCCTTGGTGCAAACGGCTGGTTGCGGTCGCGGTTGTGTTGCTGCCGGTCGGTCTGCTTTTTCATTCACCCTTCATTAACAACGTCATGCTGCCGTTCGTCTCGGCAGTGAAAGGAATACCATGGACATGATCATCGTTTTGAAATGTGCGGCGCTGACGCACCTAGGATTGTTGGCGGCCGGAGCGCTCATGCCGAAAGCCGTTAACCTGTGGACTCATATCAAGGACCTGCCGCCGTTCATCCGGAGCTTGTTCAAGGTCTACTACGTCTTCATCGGATTCCTGTTGGCAAGCTTCGGCCTGCTGACATGGATCTACGCCGAGGAACTTGCCAGCGGAGTTCCGTTGGCGCGGGCGGTTTGCGTGGTGATGGCGTTGTTTTGGACGATTCGGTTGGTGGTTGCCGGGTTCGTATTTGATGTGCGGCCGTATCTGGTCAATGGCTGGTATCGAAGTGGGTATGCCGCGACCAACGTGGTATTCGGAGCCTTGCCATTCGTGGATGCGATCGTTGCCTGGAAGGGAGGTGCGTTGTGATTCCGGTGACTTGCGAACGTGGTTGGCGGGATGTCGTGGTCTGGATTGAGAATTGGTTGGACGCTCGGAAGAAGCGTCGGGCGAAGATCAAGCGGGCGCGGGTGTTTTTTGAAATGCCGTAGAAAGGAAAAACTCATGAAGAACAAAATCATACTGGCCGGTGGCTCGGGGTTTCTTGGGCGGATGTTGCGACGATACTTCACCGGGAAAGGATGGGAGGTGGTTGTGCTGAGCCGATCGGTTGGCGCTGTCCGCTGGAACGGAGATACTATCGGCGAGTGGGGCGGCGGAACTCGAGGGGGCTCGGGCCGTGGTGAATCTCGCTGGCCGTTCGGTCGATTGCCGCTACCATGCCCGCAACCGGCGATTGATTATGGATTCGCGGGTGAAATCGACCCGAGTACTCGGGCAGGCCATCGCGCAATGCCAGCTGCCGCCAAGGGTCTGGCTTAACTCGAGCACGGCGACAATATACGAGCATAGTTACGAAACTCCGATGGATGAATGGAAGGGGCGGGTGCGGGCGACGCCAGAAGCGAAGGATGAGTTTTCGTTGGAAGTCGCAAAGGCGTGGGAAAACGCCTTTGCCGAATGCCATGCACCCGACACGCGCAAGGTGGCAATGCGCACAGCCATGGTGCTGGGAACGGAGGATGGCGGTGTCTATCGCGTCCTTCGAAGGCTGACCCGGCTTGGTCTCGGAGGCGCGATGGGGGATGGAAGGCAGTTTGTTTCGTGGATTCACGCGGATGATTTTTGCCGGGCCGCAGATTGGTTGATCAGCGAGGCGGCTACCTGTGGCGTTGTCAATGTCACTGCTCCAAACCCGCTTGTGAATCACGAGATGATGAATTTGCTCCGGGGTAAATTGGGAGTTCCCTTCGGATTGCCGGCGGCAAAATGGATGTTGGAGATTGGAGCGTTTCTGTTAAGCACGGAGACTGAATTGATCATCAAGAGTCGGCGGGTGATCCCGCGACGTCTGGAGCAGGATGGGTTTCGTTTTCGCTATCGGCATTTCGAGCAGGCGGTGGCGGCCCTGGAACGGAAACTCGAGGCGGGGCGTTTGCAACTGCCGCTGGGAAGTGAGGTGACAGCATGAAGCCGGTGACGGTCCTGAAGCGATTGGGCATGAGCCTGTTGCCAACCATCGTTGGTCGGATCGAACGACGAATCCTGGTTACGGTGCGGGTGCGTCCCGACGTGGCGGCACGGTTGATCCCGGCGCCGTTGCAACCACGTATTGTGGATGGGTGGAGCATCGCGGGGGTGTGCCTGATTCGTCTGGGGCAAATGCGACCGAAGGGGGCTCCGCGTTGGTTGGGACTCACCTCAGAGAACGCCGCTCATCGGTTTGCCGTCCAATGGTTGGAGAACGGTAGAATTCGCGATGGTGTTTACATTCCGGATCGGGACACGGACACACGGCTCAATGAAGTGGTCGGTGGACGCTTGTTTCCCGGCATCCACCACCGGGCCAAATTTGAAGTGTGGGAATCGGAAGGGCGATGGCGAATCGGTTACGAACGAACCGGGCGGAGTGTGAAAACGGTGGCTCGCAACATCGCGGGGTGGCCACCGGGATCGGTCTTCAGTTCGTTGGCCGAAGCGTCAGAGTTTTACGGCGGCGGCTGTGTTGGTTGGTCGGACGCGGCGAGCGATGATGGTCTCGATGGTGTGGAACTCAGCTGTGACCGCTGGGAAATGGAGCCGTTACTGGTGGAGCGCTTTGAATCGAGCTACTTCCAGGATCGGAACTTGTTTCCCGTCGGTTCGGTGGAGTTCGACAGCGCCTGTCTGATGCGGGATATCGAGCATGAATGGAGAACTTGTGGCTTTCTGGAACCGAAAGTGAACGACGTCAATGAACGGGCAGTACCAAATCTCATCCCCGCCCGCGACTACCACGGATGAGCGGGGATTCATCGAGTGCGAAGGCGCTTGTCACCTCGTTGCCGATCGGGTGGAGCCGGTCTTCATTCATTATCGGGTCGACCCTTCGATTCTGCAGCCGCATGTGCCCTATGAACTGGATTGTTTTGATGGCAGTGCGTGGGTGAGCCTGCTGGCCTTCACCATGCGGGGAATGCGACCCAGCGTTGGTAGCAAATGGTCTCGATGGATGTTCGCGGGCTTGGGGGGAACAATGCTTTCTGAACGTGCGCACCGATGTGCGCCACGAGGGGGAGCGAGGCATCCATTTTATCGCGGAATGGATTTCCGATTGGATCAATTCAAAATTGGGACCCGTGCTGTACGGATTGCCGTATCGATATGGAGAGCTGGAATATCAACGGAATGAAGAAACGGTGAACGGTATTGTTCGCGGTGGGAACGATACGTTGATGTTTCGCGGTTCGGTTGCCGGCCCCGGAGGATGCGACGCGGGTCTGGAGGCGTTCCTGCTGGAACGCTACGTGGCATTCAACGCAGGAGAAGGAAGGCAGCGATTCTTCCGGGTCTGGCAGGAGCCGTGGGATCGTAGGAAGGCGGCAGTGGAAATACTGGGCGATTCGCTGATGCGGGCAAACTTCGACTGGTGGTCACGCGTGGAGCAGCATTCGGCCCACGTTTCCCGAGGAGTCTTCGGGGTGAGGATGGTGAGGCCGCGCCAGGTGTCCGCTATTCCTTCTCCTCTTCGAGACCGTCCAGACGCCGTTTCAGAGACTTGATCTCATCGTTCAAGATCTTGATGACATCGCGCATCAGGAGATCGTCATCCGGCTTGGCCATGAGGGCATCGAGTGCCG
>JBMYQZ010000493.1:0-4548 GCA_049601855.1 Limisphaerales bacterium
GTGCCGATCGCGGGCAATCCGGCAGCCTTGATCAAGAGCCATCACAACGTCGGTGGTCTGCCGAAGAACATGAAATTCAAGTTGGTCGAACCGCTGAGAGCGCTGTTCAAGGACGAGGTCCGCGAACTTGGACGCGAACTCGGTCTGCCGCGTGAAGTCGTTGATCGACAGCCTTTCCCGGGGCCGGGACTCGCCGTGCGCGTGATGGGCGAAGTGACCAAGAAGCGACTCGATGTCCTGCGGACCGCCGACACGATCATCATCGAGGAGATGAAACGCAGTGATTGGTATTACAAGGTCTGGCAAAGCTTCGCCGTTCTGCTTCCGGTCAAGAGCGTGGGCGTGATGGGCGACGAACGGACGTATGAGGATTCGATTGCTTTCCGCGTGGTTGAGTCGAAGGATGGTATGACCGCTGACTGGGTAAAGCTGCCTTACGACCTGCTGGAGACCATCTCAAATCGCATCGTGAACGAGGTCAAGGGTGTGAATCGCTGTGTCCTCGACATTACCAGCAAGCCGCCGGGAACGATCGAGTGGGAATGACCGCCAGCGATCTGAAAAACGCCGCCACCGCTGCCGTCACCGCCGCCAAGGCGTCAGGTGAACTCATGCGCAAGAATCTGAACAAGGCGAAAAACATCAACTCAGCGACGCAGTACGACATCAAGCTGGAGTTGGACGTCAAATCGCAGAAGCAGATTGAACGCACCCTGCGCAAGGCGTTTCCCAAAATCCCGATTCTGGGCGAAGAAGGCATCTTGGGTAATCCGGATTCCGATTATCGATGGATTGTTGATCCCATCGACGGGACCGTGAATTTCACCTACGGCATCCCGCATTGCTGCGTCTGCATCGCCTTGCAGAAAAAACGAACAGGCCGGGCAAAGAAGACAGATATCTACGGTGCAGAAACCATTCTCGGCATCACCTACGATCCGTTTCTAGATGAGCTTTGGACCGCTGAACGTGGTAAGCCGGCTCGTTGCAACGGACGGAAGATTCAGGTCGGAGATCGACGCAAACTCAGCGAAGCCATCATCACCATGGGATTCAGCAAGAAGGCGCAGACCATCTCCGAGACACTCCCCACTTTCACGAGCCTGATTCCGAGAGTGCGCAAGGTTCGAATGTTTGGGTCGGCGGGACTTTCGCTCGCGTGGATCGCAGCTGGTCGGATTGATGCCTATCTCGAAGCCGGAGTGCGTATTTGGGATGTCGCCGCCGGCGCGCTCTTGATCGAACAGGCCGGTGGCGAGTTTTGGCATCAAAATGTCGATGGCGACTACGCGGTCGAAATGATCGCCAGCAACGGCCGACTGCGAAAACACCTGCAGACCTGATGGACCTCAGACTCTCGAATCAAACAGCGGTGGTATTCGGCGGCGCCAACGGGATCGGGCGTGCCATTGCCGAGGCCTTTGCGCAGGAGGGCGCGCAACTTTGCATCTTCGATCGATCTGACGCTCCGCAAGATCTGAACGCCAGGTCTTCGTTCAGCGGAGACGTGACCGACTTCCAGCAGGTCCAACAAGCCTGCAAACAGTTCCAAGAGGCTTGCGGAGAACTGCACCATGTCATTTACGCGGTTGGCATCGGATCGGGTAAGTTCGGTTTTCCCTTTTGGAATCTGGAACCCGGCGATTGGCACCGGATCATCGATGTGAACCTTGTTGGTGCGGTCAATGCCGCCCAGGCCTGCGTTCCCTCTCTGACCGAACAACGCCAAGGCACCCTGCTCTTTATCACCTCGGTCGCGGGGCAAATCGGTTCCCCCACCGATCCGCCGTACAGCGCGGCCAAGGCCGGATTGATCAACTTTATGCAGTGCGCAGCCAAGGATTTTGCGAAGTTCAATGTGCGGGCCAATTGTCTCTCGCCGGGAATGGTCAAGACTGCCCTGAACGAATCAGTGTGGGCGGCCGGACAAAAGAATCTTCCTGAATCCGAGCGCCAGACCTACGAGGAATGGGCTGAGTCGAAGATCCAGGTAATCGCACCGCTCGGACGATGGCAGACGCCACCTGAATTTGCCGCCATGGCTACTTACCTCGCCTCCGATCACGCCCGCAATATCACTGGTCAGACCATCAATATTGATGGTGGCCAAGTGATGCATTCCTAGCATGGATGAGATTCTGAAAGTTGCGATTCAGGCGGCGCAAGAGGCCGGCCAACATCTGATGTCCCGCTACGGCAAGGCTGAGGTAAGTCAGAAAGGCTCCACGCAAAACCTGGTCACGCAGGCGGATGTGGAAGCTGAGAAGCTTATCTGCGATCTGGTCCAAGACACCTTCCCTGATCACAAACTTCTGCTGGAGGAGGGACAATCAACCGGCGGCGCCGAAGACGAGCATCTCTGGATCATTGATCCGCTGGATGCCACGAACAACTTCGCCCACAACATTCCCCACTTCTCGGTCTCCATAGCCTACGCGTCCAGAGGTGAGGTTCAGGCTGGCGTCATTATCGATCCTACGCGCGACGAACTCTTTCATGCGGTCAAGGGCCAGGGTGCCTTTCTCAACGGCGAGCCGATGTCGGTGACTGCGGCCAACTGTCTGGAAGAGTCCATTGTCGGCACGGGTTTCTACTACGATCGTGGTGCCATGATGAAGAAAACTCTCGATTCCATTCACACGCTCTTTTCGCGAAACATTCGCGGCATGCGTCGAATGGGCAGTGCAGCCATCGACCTTTCATGGGTTGCCTGCGGACGATTCGACGCCTTCTTCGAATACAAGCTGGAGCCTTGGGACTATTCTGCTGGCAAACTTCTGATTGAGGAAGCAGGAGGCCAATGTTCCGACCGGCTTGGAAACCCTCTCCAAATCGATTCGAAGAGTGTGATAGTTTCCAACGGCAAGATCCACGACCTGATCGTGGATGCCGTCAAGTGGACGGACGCGTGAGCGAGCGGCTTAGAGTTCCTTGACCGCGTCGCCCAGCGATTTCACAAAGGCGGCAACGTGTTCGACCATCTCCGGCGCCGTGCCCTTTTCAGCAATCTGACTCACGATGGCGCTGCCGACGACGACGCCGTCGGCATTGCGGGCGACTGCCTGAGCCTGTTCCGGATTGGAGACGCCGAAGCCAACCGCGATGGGTAGTTCGGTGTGTTCACGAATCTTGGCCGTCATTTCTCCGATGGTGTCGGAGACTTTCTGCTGCATTCCCGTGACGCCTTCGCGCGAGATGTAATAGATGAACCCCATTCCCCGACGGACGATCTTCTCCACTCGTGCCTCGGGGGTTGTCGGGGCGATGAGGTAAATGGCACAAAGACCGTTTTCACGCATCAGCGACTCGTAGGCATCGGATTCTTCAGGTGGTAGATCGAGCACGAGCAAGCCATCCACTCCCGCGGTCGCAGCATCCTTGATAAAATTCTCCAACCCCGGTCTGTGCAGTAGGTTGTAGTAGATGTAGAGCACCACGGGCACTTCACAACCCTGTTTCCGCACCTCCGCGACTGTTGCCAACAGCTTGGTCGGGGTCGTGCCTGACTCTAATCCCCGCTGTGCTGCGAGTTGGTTGACCAGGCCATCCGCCAAGGGATCGCTGAACGGGACGCCCAGTTCCATTACATCCACGCCTGCCTTGTCGAAGGCAACGACCAGATCACGCGTGGCATCCAGATTCGGGTCGCCGGCACCAATGTAGGTCACCAAGGCCTTCTTCCCCTGCTCTTTCAATTGTGCAAATCGCTGCTCGATCGGGTTCATGCGGCGCGGAGTGTCACGGATTTCCTCGGGGTGAGGCAAGTCGGGAAGATGCATCGAAGCGCAGCTCAGCGGTCGACTTCGCCCATCACGATGTCGATGCTGCCGAGAATGACGACGACATCGGCAATCTTTTGGCCGAGGCACATATCCTCAAGGACGGTGAGGTTGATCAGAGATGGTGGGCGGACTCGATAGCGATTGGGTTTCGGGGTGCCGTCGCTGATCAGGTAAAAGCCAAGCTCGCCCTTGGGTGATTCGATTCGTCCATAGGCTTCACCCGGCTTGGGTTTGAAGCCCCGGATCTTCGCCTTTGGATCGATGATCGGGCCGTCCGGGACGTCTTTGATCGCCTGTTTGAGAATATCGATCGACTCCCGCATTTCCAATATCCGGATCATGTAGCGGTCGTAGACGTCACCATGATCGCCCAAGGGAATCCGAAATTTGAAGCGGTCGTAGATGCCGTACTGGTCAACCTTGCGTAGGTCGTAGTTTACCCCACTCGCGCGCAACATGGGGCCGGTGATGCCTGCGTTGATCGCCAGTTCTCCAGTCAAATTGCCGACGTTTTGCGTGCGGGCCAGGAGGATCTCGTTGCTGGAAAGAAGGTTGTCGTATTCGTCGAGAAAGCGGGGGAATTCGTCCACGAGTTTGCGGACTTCATCAATCCATCCGGCAGGGAGATCGCAGCGGCAGCCACCGAAGCGCATGTAGTTGCACATCATGCGTGCGCCGGTCAGGGACTCGATGAGGTCGAGCATGCGTTCGCGCTCGCGAAAGGCATACATCAACGGCGTGCCGGTCGCGCCCATGTCCTGAACGA
>JBMYQZ010000494.1:0-4547 GCA_049601855.1 Limisphaerales bacterium
CCGTCTCGGTCTCCTGCATCGCGCCGTTCACATTTTGGTGTTCAATCCCGCCGGCAAAGTCTTTCTGCAAAAGCGCTCGGCCTCCAAGGACACCCATCCGTTGACCTGGGATTCGTCGACCTCAGGTCACGTGGACGCTGGTGAAGATTATGATGAGTCGGCCGTGAGAGAGTTGCAGGAAGAGATCGGTCTAGCTTTGGCCCAAGCACCGGAACGGCTCTTCAAGATCGATGCCTGCGACGAAACGGACCAGGAGTTCGTTTGGGTCTATCGCACTGAAAGCGAAGGCCCTTTCACGCTCCATCCCGCGGAGATTGTGGAGGGTGGATGGTTTGATGGCCCGGAAATCTCCGCGTGGATCCACGATCGACCGGAAGAGTTCGCACCCGCCTTTGCTCATCTCTGGCGTATCGCCAAAGAGCGCGGCCAGACGTAGCTTCGTCTCGTTTCCGTAACTTCGAATTCACAAACGTCATCTGGGGCAGGAGTGATGTCATGCGTATAAACACACTCGACCATACGGCCGCGGTTGGTATCGACGATCTCGATACTCGGAGCTCGAGTAACGATTATCTCGAGCCGCACCAGCGAACGCATTATGTCGGGCATGAAAATTACCTCACCGCTCACTCAAACGTGCGACCGTGCCAGCAATCGTATTCTGGCACGCGGAGCTTCCACCACCACCTACAACGTCCGCCTCGCCAGGAGCGATCAGGAGATCCGCGAGGCCCAGAATCTTCGGTTCCGAGTATTCAACGTGGAAATGGGCGAAGGATTGGAAGAGTCCTACCAGACATTGCTCGATCAGGACCCTCTTGACGAAGTCTGCGATCACCTGATCGTAGAGCATGCCGAATCTGGCCACATCGTCGGCACCTATCGGATGCAAACCGGCATCACCGCGGCGGAGAACCTTGGATTCTACAGCGATGGTGAATTTGATCTCACACCCTTCAAGCGAATCCAGCACGAGATTGTGGAGCTGGGTCGTGCCTGCGTTCACAGCGAGCATCGCAACATGGAGGTGCTCGGTCTGCTTTGGAACGCCATCGTAGCCTACAGCCGCGAGCGCAAATGCCGTTACCTGATTGGTTGCAGTTCCATGTCCACCGTGGACCCGCATGATGGCGCTGCGGCCTATCAGTCGCTCAGTCGCAAGTATCTCGTTTCTTCGCACCTTCACACCACGCCCCGCAATGCTTATCGATTCGAGATGCCGCCGGTGGGCGAAAGCAAGTTCAAGGGGCCGAAACTGTTCCGCGCCTACCTGGCCATGGGGTCACGCATTTGTGGAGAACCGGCGATGGATCGCGAGTTCAAGACCATCGATTTCCTCACCTTCCACGACCTGCAGACGCATCCGGTGCGCCGGGTAGCCACGACATGAAGACGATCCAGAACCTGCCACTGGTATTGATGCGAGGGTTGCGCTTCGCGTGGGCCTGCGTCGTCGCCTTTGGCGATTACTTCCTGCGAATCCTGTTCCGCGGCCGCTCCAGCGACCAAGCCCACCTGGCTCGATGGTGCCAACGGACTTCCCAACGGTTTCTGGGAGTATTGAACGTGACCTATGAGTACTCGGGGACCGTTCCCAAAGACGGGGTAGTGGTATGCAACCACCTGAGCTACTTGGACATACTTGTTCTGGCTGCGACGTCGCCAATGACGTTTGTTGCCAAATACCAGGTGAAGTTTTGGCCGGTGTTCGGATGGTTCGCGCTCCTCTCCCGGACGCTCTTCCTCCGTCGTGAGTGCAAGTCCCATGCGAAGGAACTCTCCAATCAGTTTGCACGAGTGGTGGACTCGGACGTCTTGTTGACGCTCTTCCCCGAAGGCACCAGCACAAATGGCAGCATCGTGAAGCCGTTTCATTCCACGCTCTTCCAGTCAGTGGCAAAGAATGGCTGGCAATCCACACCCGCGTGGCTCAGATACTCGATGGCAGATGGTTCAGTCGAAGAGGAGATCTGCTACATCGATGACATGACGTTTCTCCCCCATTTTCTAAACCTTTTGGCTTGCGATGCGGTGCACGCTCAACTGGTGTATGGCGCTCCCGCTCCTTCAGGACTCAATCGCAAGGAACTTGCTCGCTACCTTCACAACCAAGTGTGCCGCATCGCCGCTGAGCACAGTGGGATCGAACCCCTTTCCAATCCGCAGGTTGAATGGAGGCAACTGCCAGAGCTCAATCCTGGATGAAGTAGCTCAGGTTCTCCAGTTCGATAGCGAGGTTGACGTTGTTGACCGTCACCTCTTCGGGCACCTGCAGTACGATGGGAGCAAAGTTCAAGATTCCAGCCACACCGGCGTTCACGAGTTGGTTGGCGACCTCTTGGGCTGCCACACTTGGCACCGCCAGAATAGCCATGCGGATCGCGAGGTCTGGAACGACGTCCGGCAGCTTATCCATCGCGTAGATTTCCTTGAACTTCGTGCGCCGTTTGGCCGCTGCTGGCGAAACGTCAAACGCCGCCACCACCTCAAAGCCCTCCTGTTCAAAGCCCTTATAGGTCAGCAAGGCCGAACCGAGATTGCCCACCCCGACCAGGATAACCGGCTGGAGGCTGCTGGTTCCCAGGAGATTCGAGATCATCGACGTGAGTTGCTCAACGTCGTAGCCCAACCCCCGCGTGCCGAATTGACCAAAATACGTCAGGTCTTTCCGTAACTGCGTCGACTTCACCCCGGCTGCCTTGGCCAAAGCTTCGCTTGAGATGGTTTCAATACCGTTGGCCTGAAGACGCAGGAGGCAGCGCAAATAGATCGAGAGACGATAAATCGCCTTGCGCGGAATTTCTGGTTTGGCGTTTTTTTTCACCCGCTAGTCCACGAAGTGCAGTTCATTGGCCTGCAACAGCACCTGCACGTATTGCTCCCATTTTGTCGGTGGACGCGGGATTGGCGCAAACTGTTTCTCGAAATCGGCTTTCGCCCGCCAGAGCTGGATGGCTTCCCCTTCTCCGGCCGGCGGCTTAATCGAAGTGTATTTCACCACGGGGATCCAGATGAAGAGGTCGTGTTCTTCCGTTCCGTTCTTGTGGCAGATGAAATCGATACTCTCCCCGAGTTCGACCGGGATATTTTTAAACATCGTTGGCGCGGCCTTTTGTCGAATACTCCATTGCCCAAGTATTCCAGTGCGACTGCTAACCACAAATGCCTTAAGACCGTCACCCTCTTCCGCCTTGTGCCGTACCTGACCACTTATCGAAACCACGCCCTTCGCCGGTGCAATCCATCGCCGAGTCACCAGTCGTGAATCCGATCGCGACGTATGCCCCCCACCGCCTTCCAGTCGAGCGTAACCCAATGTTGCGTGTGGCAGCACCTCGGCTGCTTGCCAGTTTCGTTGCACTCGGTGCTTGAACGGCTCAAACGCACCAATCCGACCATTCGTCTGATTCAACTCAACCGTTCCATACTGCCAGCCAATCGGGCCGAAGTATGGATCGCTTGCGCCCGGGCCACTCACGAACTGTTTCGCTTCTGTCATGTCACGTTGGCTTGGAACTCGCTGAAAGAACCGGCGCCAAAGCCAACTGATGCGCTCCTCCGAATCTCGCTTTCGAAACTCGGAGGAAGCAACCGTTCGTCTCGCAATCTCACGCACGAACGGGCTGTTCATCAGAAACAGGGACTGTTGCGGCACAGAAGTTTCAACGCGTCGTTCCGTTGATACGTCCGGCGAGGGCAGATCGAAGTCCCGCAAGAATCCTGGCAGGTCCGCCCGGTCGATGAAGCCATAGACCGTACGGCGGGCGTTGAAGGCATTTGTGAACATCGGTGCTGCCATTCCTCCCTGTCGTTGATCGAGCAATCCCGTGACGAACAACATGGAATCACGCACGGGCTCCAGTTCCAACCGTCGCAGGTTCATGCGCCCCCAAAGCCGGTTCTCCGGGTCCAGGTCTGCGGTGTCTCCTTGCAGGTAACTCGATTGCTGATAGGTGGCGGACTTCAGGATCAAGCGATGCAGGTGCTTGACCGACCAACCACTCTCAATGAATTCGGATGCGAGCCACTCCAAGAGATCCGGATGCGTCGGTGGCTTTGCCCGCACGCCAAAGTCGCTCGGTGTATCAACCAGAGGACGACCGAAGTGATGCATCCAAAGGCGATTCACGAAGACCCGCGCCGTCAGCGGATTGCGGGGATCGACAATGGCCTCCGCCAGTTCCAGGCGTCCGCTGCCATTACGAAATGGAGCGCGTTTGCCGGTTGAGGCAATCTCAAGGAATTGGCGCGGCACCTGGGCTCCTCGCAGATTCGGATTCCCACGAACAAAGATCACCGGATCATGCATCCGGGGTTTGTCTTCCATGGTCATGGCGCGTGCCGGGGCCCCTGGATGTTCGCCATCCAATTCTGCGATTCGGGCCTTCAAAGCATTCAACGGTTCACGGACCAGTTGCACAAGGTTCCAATGCTCCGACTCAGGAGCGGTGCTGGGGGAACTTGAAGCGCGAAGAAATTGCCTGATTTTCTCCTTCTCGCGGTCGGTTTGCGGATCGACTGAATCGCATTCCGCGAATAACGCGTTG
>JBMYQZ010000495.1:0-4546 GCA_049601855.1 Limisphaerales bacterium
GCAATCACCTCACCCGCATTCACGCAATCTGGACCCTACGCGGGCTTGACTACGAGCGAATGGAAAACTTGCTACCTGTGCTCAATGACGCGCATCCCGAAGTCCAGATCGCGGCCATCCGGGCGTTGGAAGACGACGCGACCGAGGTGCTTCAGGAACCACTGGTTTCCCTTGCATCCACAACCAATCAACCGCTGCAGCTTCAGTTGCTGCTCACCTTGCCGGAACTCGGTTCCCGCCAATCGGTCGACACCATGGCGGCAATCCTCCGCGAGAACGCCGAGTGGGCGACCATGCGGGAAGCCGTATTGAGCGGTGTTCACAATCACGAGCGGAAGCTTTTGGCCATCTTGTTGAAGCCCGACTATTGGCCGGAACAAACCCTTGGCCGCTCCTTGATGATTGAGGGCCTCGCTGCTCTTATCGCGAACAAGCTGGAGAATCCCAAGGGAGAACTGGATTGGAGGAAACGAGCTGTAATTGCGGGACTCTCGCTGCATGTAGATCGTTCACTGAAGGTTGGACCTGCCGAGCCGTTGACCAAGGAGGAACAGAAGGATTTCGCCAGGGGCCGCCAATACTTCGCCAATTACTGCGCTCCCTGTCACGGCATCAACGGGCGAGGCATGCGCCCTTTGGGACCGCCGCTGGTTGGTTCGGAATGGGTCACCGGCGTGCCTGAGCGCTTGGTTCGAATTGTTCTTCACGGCATGGAGGGGCCGGTGAAGATTGGGGACAAGACATGGCAACCTCCCGAGATTCTCCCCGCCATGCCGGCCATGGCCACCATCACCAGCAAGAACATCACAGCCATCCTTACCTACATCCGTCGCGCCTGGGGACATCAGGCGGATCCCATCAAACCCAAGCTGGTGCAGAACCTCCGGCAATTGAATTTCGGCCGCTTGAAGCCATGGACCATGGAAGAACTTCAGACGATCGAAGGCGGCGAAGATCTCACCCAAGGCTATCGTCCGATCGATAAGGATAAACAATGAATCGACGACACTTTCTTCACTCAACCGCCGTCGCCAGCTTGGCGGCGACCTCGTGTTCCACCATTCCGATGCATGCCCGCAAGCCTGGGCTCGCGGTCTCCGCCGCATCCTACATGGTCCGCCAGCGTCTGGGGCGACGAAAGAACGGGCCCGCAAACGGCGAGGCGTTCCGTGATACCGTCCACTTCATCGAACACTGTCATCAACTCGGCGCTTCCGGTGTGCAGATTGGGGTCCGCGATTGGGCGAAGGACGGCCTGGCCTATCGCGTCCGAGACAAGGTCGAGGAATATGGCATGGTGCTCGAAGGCCAGATCAGTCTGCCAAGGAAACAGGACGAACTCGACGAGTTCACCAACACCGTCAAGACCGCCAAAGAAGCCGGCGTCCGCATCTTCCGCACGGTTACGTTGGGTGGGCGGCGTTACGAGACGTTCAAGTCGCTGAAGGAGTGGAACGAATTCCGCGATCACGCCTGGGCTCGACTCACCTGGGCTGAGCCGATCATGAAGAAGAATGGTGTTCAGCTGGCGCTGGAGAATCACAAGGACTGGCAGATCGAAGGCATGGTGGATCTGATGAAGCGTCTCTCCAGCGAACACATTGGTGTCAATCTCGACACCGGCAACAATATCTCACTCCTCGACGACGGCATGGAAACCGTGAGGGCTCTTGCTCCCTACACCTTGACGGTCCACCTCAAGGACATGGGTGTGGAGGAATACGAGGATGGCTTTCTCCTGTCGGAAGTCCCCTTCGGTGAGGGCGTTCTCGATGTGCGCAAGATCGTCGACATCTGCCTGCGAGCCAATCCGAATGCGCAGTTCAACCTGGAGATGATCACCCGAGATCCGCTTAGAGTACCTTGCCTCACCGAGAATTATTGGGCCACTTGGGAGACTCCGAAGGGAGAAGCCCTTGCCGAGGCTCTCGATCGCGTGCGTAGTAGTTCCGGGACCAGAATCCTTCCAACCATCTCGCAATTGAATCCGTCACAACAGGTCGCCGCCGAAGAAGCGAACAATCAGAGGTGCTTCAGCTGGTTTCACCAGACGTTTGCGTAGCGCGACAAAGATTCCGTTCGACAGAATGATCCTTCTCTGCTTTCCGTCTCTCTGATCATGAGATTGATAATCCTTCTGTTGGCCATCAACGCCACTGCCGGCGATTGGCCCATCTACCGAGGCCCGCATCACGATGGCATTTCCCGTGAGACGAGTTGGCTGCTCCCGAAATCCGGCCCTCCGAAACTGTGGCAAGCCAACGTTGGTATCGGCTATTCCGGCATCTCCATCGCCAACGGCCGAGCCTACACGATGGGCAACGAGGACGGGGTCGATACGGTCTTCTGTTTCGACGCGAAGTCGGGGAAGCCGATCTGGTCACATGACTACGATGCGGAACTGGATCCGAAGTTCTACGAAGGTGGCCCGGGAGCCACGCCAACGGTGGACGGCGACCGCGTCTACACCATCAGCAAATGGGGTGACCTTTTTTGCTTCGACGTCGAGACCGGTAAGATTCTCTGGCAACGCCAAATCGAGTCTGAAGAAGGAGCTGTCGTGGTCGATTGGGGTTTCAGCGGCGCGCCCTACCCTTACGGAAAACTTCTCCTCCTCAACGTGGGGACAGCCGGCATGGCGCTGGACAAGATGACCGGCAAGACAATCTGGAAGTCTGAGAGTGGTGAATGCGGCTACAGCACCCCCTACCCGTTCCAATGGAAGGGGAAGACCCGCTTCGTGTTCAGTTCGGGAAACAGCTACTCGGGAGTCGATCCCGCGACCGGCAAGAAAAATTGGGAGATCACCTGGTATACCCGTTACGGAGTCAACGCCGCCGATCCCATCGTGGAGGGTGATGAGGTCTTCATTTCCTCCGGCTACTCCAAGGGAGCCGGAATGTTCAAACTCGGTTCGGCGGAACCAGAGGAGCTCTGGCGCGCACGAAAGTACCGAAATCAGTTCAACAGCTCGGTCTTGATTGACGGTCATTTGTATGGCTTCGACGGAGACAATAACTCAAGGGCGAAGCTCAAATGTGTGAGCTGGAAAACGGGCGCAGATCTTTGGGAGCAAGACGGCATTGGCTTTGGCTCCTTGCTGGCCGCAGATGGAAGACTGATTGTCCTTAGCCCCAAGGGAGAGTTGCTGGTTGCTCCCGTGTCCACGAAAGAGTTCAAGCCCAGTTCCCGCGCCAAGATCATGGGCGGAAAGTGCTGGACCGTTCCAACCTTGGCCAACGGTCTCCTCTACGCCCGCAATGCCCAAGGTGATTTGGTTTGCGTTGATCTGCGGCCCAAGAAATGATCCGACCCGTTCTCATTCAGCACTATGAATACTGATCGTAGAAAGTTCCTCAAGACGTCCGCCGCCGCCTCCGCGGCATTCGGGATCACCCCGCTGCTCAAGGCTGCTCCCGGCAAGAAATTCAGAGTCGCTCTCATCGGCTCCGGTTGGTGGGGGATGAACATTCTTCGCGTGGCGATGGCTGAAGGACGCTGCCAGGTGGTCGGACTTTGCGACGTTTACGAGCAACCGCTACGCGTATCGGCTGATGAGGTCGAAGGGCTCAATGGCGACAAGCCTCGCATCTACAAGGACTATCGCGAACTGCTCAGGAAAGAGCGTCCCGAGATCGTGATCATTGCCACGCCGGATCATTGGCACGCCCTGCCCGCGATCGAGGCGATTGATGCCGGCGCCCATATCTTTCTCGAGAAACCGACCTCGCACACAATTGTTGAAAGTCGCGCCATCTTGAATGCGGCGACCGGAGCCAATCGAGTCGTGCAGGTCGGTCTTCATCGACGCATCGGCCCCCATCACGTTTCCGGCATGGAGTTCATCAAATCCGGCAAGGTTGGGAAGATCGGACTGGTGGAGATGTTCGTCACGGGAGGATCCCGTTCCGCGGAGAAACCGACTCCGCACACGGCTATTCCAAAAGGTATGGATTGGGACATGTGGTGCGGTCCTTCGCCCTATCGCCCGTATCATCGTCGGCTTGGGAAGGGTGGCTGGCGTAATTATCTCGACTACGCCAACGGTACGATCGGCGACTGGGGTGTGCACTGGATGGATCAGGTCATCTGGTGGACCGAAGAGAAATACCCCAAACGCGTTTTTTCCTCCGGCGGGCGACCGATCGCCGGTCCCGTGGTTTTCAGCAAGAAGGAATCTACCACCGACGCACCCGACACGCAGACGGCGACCTTTGAATTCGAGTCCTTCACCGCTACTTGGGAGAATCGCAAATACGGCGGTCCGGGTGCGGCTTCGCATCGCTACGGTTGCTACTTCCACGGCACCAACGGCGTCTTCCACATGGGTTGGCGCGATGGCTGGACGTTCTATCCTTCGAGTTCACGAGGGGAAAAGGTGCACGAAGATCCGAAGTTCGATCACGAGCGCGATGGACACAATGTTCCCCCGCTCTGGCGTGACTTTCTCAACGCCATCGATACCAAGAGCAAACCCGTCGCGGACATCGAACCCTCGCATCGCTCTTCCTGCATGCCGATGCTCGCGAACATCTCTTACAAGCTC
>JBMYQZ010000496.1:0-4519 GCA_049601855.1 Limisphaerales bacterium
GGTGCAGTCGGTGCACGGCTCGTACAAGGTCGTGGAACAGACCGGGCAGGTGTAGGCCTCGTCTTCGCTTTGCTCTGTGACTTGGGGGACGACGAGTTTCTTGATGCTGCGTGAAGTCCAGAAGAGGTATTTCAACGGGCCGCGCCGGATGGGATAGGTGCAGACGGGGCAGAGGAACTTTTCGTAGGCCTCGCGGTGTTGCTTGAGCAGCCAGTCACGTTTTGGGGCAATGATCATTCTCAGGAGGAAGAGGAGGAACTTCAGGACGATGGCGAAGGCGATCAGGATGACGATGTATTTGAAATAGCGGGAAGGGAAATGGTCGTGGATCACCACGCCGACCTTCCAGAATACCGCGAATCCATTGGCGTAGACGAGGGGGCGATAGACGCTGCCGCTGGTCTTCAGGAACAGCCAACCGACGACGGGGGCGATCGGAAGCAGGATAGCCAGCTTGATGAATGCCAGCCTGATGTTGTGGCTGCGCATCAGTCCGTTCCATTCGTTGCGGGCTTTGGTCCTCTGTCCGTTCAGCACCTTGTCAACATCGCGCAGGCTCGCTTCCAGTCGCCGTTGATCTTCCTTGCGCGTCGTGATGTCTTCGTTGAGCTGCGTGTATTTGGCCTGGCTGGTGAGAAACGATTCACGGGCCTTGTTCAACGCGTCGACTTCGGTGTCGGGGAAGGGGATGCCTTTCTCGAGACTGAGCTTCTGCATCTGGAGCATTTGCTCGATCGTCGTCTGGGAAGTGCGGGTGGCGTCTTTGAGCAGGGTCTGGCGCTCGGCTTGGTTCTCGAGATCGCGCTTGAGCGTCTGCAATTGCTCTTCGAATTCAGTCCGCTGCTCGACCTTCTCGGGATCAAGGTGCTTGTCCTCCACGTCATCCCAAGCCGGTCCCTGAATGTCACCGACATCACGGATGACAAAGCCGAGGAGCCAGTAGCTGAGAAAACCGAGACACACGCAAAGAAAGAAAATGGAGAATCGATGGGTCCAGGGACCTTTGCGGCGTGCCACGGGTATATCGCTCATCCCCCACGGTTAGCGCTTTGGCCGAAGATTCTGAAATCGATTTTGGTGGAGACTACATCGATCTGGTCGATGCCAGCATCGATCAGGTACCACAGAAGGTGGCGCAGACCACCTCTTTCGGAGTGGGCCGGGACTCGTATGCGGCGGCATCCGGTTGTTCGTCGAATGGCTTTTGCAACAGGTCGTTGAATCGGTGAAAGGGTTCGTAGTCGCCTTGGTAGGCGGCTTCGATGATGGCCTCGATGCGATGGTTGCGCGGGATGTAGACCGGATTGCTGCGGCGCATGAGTTCGGCGGAAGGTTTCCGTTCTCGCCAGGCTTGAATCCATTCTTTCACTCCACTGCCATTCGGGAACTGACTCAGGAGAGCTTCACTTCCCTCAACGGTGATGGCGGCGGGAAGATATCGGAATGTAAGGGTGAAGTCCGCCTTGGCTTCGGTCATCAATTTCAGGAGCGACTTCGCATGCTCCCAGTCATCTTCGATGGGCTCAGCAATGCCGATTTTGGCGGTGAATCGCTTCTTGAGCGCGGATTGGTGGAGGTTGTTGAAAGATTCCAGAGCTTCCTCGGCAATCGCGACGGCCTGTTTGCTGTCTTCGTCGAAAAACGGGAGAAGGGTCTCTGCGAGGCGGGCGAGATTCCAATGCGCGATAGGGCCTTGGTTGTTGAAGGCGTAGCGGCCCTGATGATCAATGGAACTGAATTTTTTCTGCGGATGATACTCATCCATGAACGCGCAGGGACCGAAGTCGATGGTCTCCCCGGCGATCGAGCAGTTGTCCGTGTTCATCACGCCGTGGATGAAACCGAAAGACATCCAATGGGCGATGAGTTCGGCTTGGCGCTGGATGACGGATTTGAGGAGGGCGAGGTAAGGATTGTCCGCTTCGTGGGCTTCCGGGTAGTGACGGGTGATGGCGTAGTCGGCCAGTTTGCGTAGTGCCTCCTCGTCGTGCCTTGCAGCAAAGTATTGGAACGTGCCAACTCGGATGTGGGATCGGGCCACACGCGTGAAAACACCGCCGGGTACCATGGTTTCCCGCGCGACCGGCTCACCGCTGGCCACGGCAGCCAATGCCCGGGTGGTGGGAACACCAAGTGCATGCATGGCCTCGGACACGATGTATTCGCGGATGACAGGGCCAAGTGCGGATCGGCCATCGCCACGGCGAGAAAAAGGTGTGGGCCCGGATCCCTTTAGTTGGATGTCTCGACGGATTCCATCTTTGCCGACAACCTCGCCCAAGATACTGGCACGACCGTCACCCAGTTGGGGGACGAAGCCGCCGAATTGATGTCCGGCGTAAGCCATCGAGAGCGGTTCGGAGCCTTCGGCGACGCGGTTTCCAGAGAGGAATTCTACGTCCAGTTCTTTGGGGTCTATGCCGAGAACTTCTGCAAGATCCTCGTTGATCCGAATCAGGGTGGGGGACTTTACCTTGCTGGGATCAAGCCGGGCGTAGAACCCGTCGGGCAGACGGGCATAGGTGTTGTCGAATTGGATCGGCATCCGGCGCTATGCCTTCACATGGAAGTAGGTGTGGATGTGCGGGTGACCGCGGAAATACCACACCATCTCGGGGCCTTCGATCTGCCAGGTATCCCATTCCTGATCATTGCCGAGGTCAAACTTGCCATCGTAACAGGCGACATGAAGACGATCGATCATGCCGGACTTCTCAATGGTCTTGAGCGTGGCATCGACGTCGTCCTGGCGGAACATCTCGAGCATCCGCCGCATTGTTTGCAGCAGTTGCTTCTTCTGGTCGGCGCTTAGGTCCGCGCAGGCGAGCCCGTCCCAGCCGGATTGCTTTTTGGCGATGATGTTGCCGCGTTCCTTCCGGGGTTGGTTGCCGGCCAGGGCTTTCGCCTGCTGTTTGCCGTCGAGAGCCTGGATGAACTCGTTGAAGATCTTGCCCTGATACCAGTAGGGGTTGCCGATGTGTTCCTTGGTTTCGTTAAACTTCTCGTCGAAGTGACCGTAGAAGACGGGGGCGCCGCCAAAGCCGAGGCCCTTGTCAGTGTGGGCGTTGCATCGACGCGTGACGTGATGACCGGTGTAGAGGAATTCAAAGTCCTTGTCCTTGGGCGTGCCGAAGAAGCCGATCGCAGGCGTATTCTTCTCCTTGCCGTATTGATCCTTCTTCACCTGCTTGTTGATGGCCGCGGCGTAGTCCGGATTGTGCATGGAGTCGAAGATCTGCTGGATGAACTCCTGCTGCTCCGCGTTGAAGGTGTTGTGGATGCGGTGATCCTTGTGGATGTACCACCAGTTGCTCACAAACTGTCGGCGTTCGTGATTGAGCGGGAGACAGACCTTTTCCCGCTGCTCGTCGCTCATGCTCTTGTAGAGCTGCATCGGCTTGGAGTCGGACTTGGCAGCGAACAGGTTGGACGGGGAAAAGGCGGCCAAGGCTCCGGCGGCGCCAAGGGTGCGGACAATGTCACGGCGGCTGACTTCGTTCATGATGGATGGACGTTAACACCGGGTCGTGGAATTCGCGAAGAATTCTGTTGGATATGGGAATCGATGGAGCGTTTCTTTCCAGTCATTCCCGATCGCGGCCGGATTTGGCCTTTTCAGGATCCTGCCGGGTCTTGCGCAGTTCTTGCGCTTTGGCGAGCAGCTCGTCGCGGGCACTCAGACGCGGGCGGAGGTCTTGGATGCGATCGCTGACGCTTCTGGCATTGATGATGAGGTCGCGGGCGCGCTGAGTCAGGCGTTCCTTGATGGTGGCCAATTGCTCGGAGGTGAGATTGGGATTGTCGAAGCGGATGCGGCGGAGCGCTTCCTTGATGCGATCAAGCTCCGCTTGGGTGCTACGAATGACCGAAATCGCCTGTTGTACCTCTGGTCGATTCAGTGCGGAATTCTCAGTGGAGGTGGGTCGGTCTGGACGAGATACAGCTTCGTCGCTCGTCGTTCCGTTTGATTCGGGCCTTTCGGCACCGTGGGTGGGGGCGGTCATCGACACAGCTGCGAGCAGTGCGAGGTAGGTGGTGTTCTTCATGTCGCTCTCTTGTTGTGCGATCCGTCAACCTCCAGACAATCAGCATCGGGAATGCCAACGCCTGTCGGGACGGTATTACGGGGACATCCGGTCTTCTCAGAAAAGATGGCGGTCACGCTTTTGGAGATATCACCCAGCCTCAAACTGTGCCTGTGGAATGGAACCCAACTAAAAAAAGACCGGTAGGATCGGTTGGTTTGGCTACGATGAAGAGAAGATGGATGCGGAAGCGGACAAAACGGACTCGATGCCCGGCGCGGCGTTTGTGGCGGAATTTGCGCAGTGTCAGGGGAAATTGCAGGCGTATATCCGGTCTTTGTTGCCGCATCGGGCGGATGCCGAGGATGTGTTTCAGAAGACCTCGATGACGCTTTGGCGGAAGTTTGATCAATGGGAGCCGGAGCGTGGGGTGTTTGAATGTAAACGCCGCCCGAAAAGTGCGGCGGGTAGGCGCGCCAAATAGGGCGCTCGAA
>JBMYQZ010000497.1:0-4517 GCA_049601855.1 Limisphaerales bacterium
TCAGGCAAAGTATTCTGATATCTTCTGGCGTCTGATCGGCGCAATAGTTCGTCTGGGCGGATCCAAGATCTTGGCGCTTCGGTGACCGAATTGGGGTGTTCGGACTTGAGATCTGGGCTTCGTCTGGAATGAAACTCCCCGAAAACCCCGGTGTTTGTAGCAACGATGCCGCTTGCCCTTTGCGGGGTGATCTTGTCCACTTTGCCGCCGTTTGATGGATACTGATGAGAGCCAAACTGAGGGGTTTGAGCGCCGCCTGTTGCCTTGGGGCGTGGCGGGCATCGCGCTGCTGGTGTACGGGGTGACGCTGAACCATTGGGTGAGCTACAGCAGTCTGCCGGCGACGGCCCTCGCGCTCGACATCGACTGGTGGAATTACAAGCTCGGCCGGCCGTTTTTCTACCTGCTGGCAACCCCGGTCAAATGGCTGCCGCCGCAGTCGCAGATCATCGGCCTCAATTTCCTGTCCGCAATTTGCGCCGCCCTGTCATTGGCGTTGTTGGCGAGAACGGTCTCCATTCTCCCGCAGGATCGCACCCACGCGCAACGGGTGCGCAATCCGGATGCGCAGGGCTTGTTCCGCAATCCCAATGACTGGCTGCCGCCGATCTTTGCGGTGTTGGTCTGCGGATTCCAGATGACCTTCTGGGAGGAAGCCACGGTGGCCACGGGCGAAATGTTGAACTTGCTGTTGTTCGCCTATGTGATCCGCAACCTGGCGGAGTTTCGATTGGATCGCCAGGACGGTTGGCTGTTCAAGGCGGCGTTGGTCTACGGGATCGGGATGGCGAACAACTGGGCAATGCTCGGCTTTCTGCCGTTGTTCGGCATGACCGTGATGTGGATGAAAGGATTCGCATTCTTCAAGCTGCGGTTCCTGCTGATCGGCTTCGGTTTGATGTTCGCCGGGATGCTGCTGTATTTCTTCGATCCGTTGATGGGCATGCTGGACAAGAATGAGCCCAGCACCTTCGGAGAACTGCTCACCTGGGAGTTCGTCAATCAACGCAACCCGCTGCTCGGTACGCCCAAGGGCCGGGCGCTCATGCTGGGGGTGACGGCGATTCTGCCCTTGTCGCTGCTTGCAGTTCGTTGGCCGTCCAATTTTGGGGATGTCAGCAGCTTTGGCGTGTTGCTGGCGAGCTTCCTGATCCGGACAGTGCACGTCGTGTTTTTCGTCGCGATTGTGGTGGTGGCCTTTGACCCGCCGTTCAGCCCGCGGCAGCTCAGTTATGGGCAGATGCCGATGCTGACATATTACTATCTCGGCGCGCTCATGGCCGGCTACCTGGCGGGATACGTGTTGCTGGTATGCGGCACCGAACCGGCGAAGAAATGGCAAAAGTCCGGCGGTCTGGGGCGGGGAATAGGCTTTGTTCTGCTGGCAATGGTGTGGCTCGGGGTCATCGCTGTGCCAGCCTTGCTCCTGCGGCAAAACCTTCCCGCAATCCGGGTGGAGAACGGTGAAGGAGTGAGACGCTTCGCCCGGCAGACGGCCCAGGGATTGCCCGATCGGGAGGTGATCCTGATGGGCAATGACCAGCAGCGTCTGCTGTTGATGGCCGTGCATTTTCACGCTGCGAAGCAGGCGCCCTTGTTGGCTCCCGTCAAGGAACTAGGCGCTCCCCGCCTGCACTTGCGAGCAGCGGCGCGCTACCCGGAAAAGTGGCCAGCGCCGAAGGGGGATGATTTTAAGCAAGCCGTTCCACTCGCAGCCGTGATTGAATTCGTTTTTGGCATGGGCCAGTTCTATCCCTTGTGGTCGCTTGACGATCAGGCGGGCGGGCCCTGGTTGGAGTCCATCTACGCCGAGCCGACGGGAATGTTGTTTGAGCTGTTTCCCTCGGGCACCAACATCTCCGCTCAGGCCGATCATCGTCACCTCGCCGACGACACGGAACGATTCAAGGCCGTGTGGGAACCGGTTCAGCGAGACGCGATATCGGGTTCGCGCAACGCCGACGAGATCGCCGTGGCGTTTTCTGCCTGGGCCAATTCGCTGGGCGTGCGGCATCAGCGGGCGGGAAACACGAATGAAGCTTCGTGGGCCTTCGCAACCGCGCTGACCTTGGATACGAACAACATCAGCGCCATCATCAACCGCGACGTGCAGCTCGCCTTGGCCACCAATGGCCCGGGGCTGTCCGCGGCGGTGAGCCAGCTGGAGGTGAAGGTCGCGGAGAATCGCTCCTGGGAAAACCTGCTGCGACGGCACGGGCCGATTGACGAAGCCACGGTGTGCAGTTTCTTCGGCGGCCTGTTGTTGAATCGCAAGCTCATGCGGCAATCCCTCCATCATCTGGAACGCTCCCTGGAGTTGAACGCCACCAACCTTTTTACCAAGCTGCAACTTGCGGGCGCGCAGATTCGCGTTGGCCGACTGCAACCAGCACGTGGGCTGCTATCCGAGGTAAACGAGTTCGGTCTCGAAAACCTGCCCGAAGGATCGCAAACCGAGTACGAACGAACTTTGGCCCTGGCCGACCACACTGCGGGAGACACCCCTGCCGCCGAAAAACGTCTGATCGCTGCGATCGCGAAGTTTCCCAAACAAGCGAGTCTCTATCACGTGCTCTCCAAGATTTACCTGGCAAACCAACACTTCGACCAGGCCGTGCCGTTGTTGGAGAAGCTGCTTGAGATCAATCCCCGCGACAGCCTCGCGAAATACAACCTGGGGCCTGCCTATGCCCAGGTCGGACGTCCTGAGGAAGGCTTGGAAATTATTGGCGAATTGATCGAACAGGCACCCAGGAACACCTCGCTCTACCTCAATCGAGGCACGGTATACAACCGACTGAAGAAGTTCGACGAAGCGGTGGAAGACTACGAGAAGGTGATCGAGTTGAATCCTCGTGTTGTCGAGCCGCATCTCGGGCTTGCCGGTATCGCGGGCAAACGGGGTGATGCCGTGGCTGCCCGGGGGCACTTTGAGACCGCCTTGAAATTGGTCGGGACCAACTCCCCGCAGGCTGCCGCGATCCGGGCGGATCTCGAAAAGTTGCAGAACGTTCCGGTGCCGAAGTGAGCTTCAATCGGCAACCGTTCCGATCGATGGAACGCGCACGTCGATTTTGATTCCATCTCCCGCCAGTTCGATCGCTTGCAGGAATCCACGTGCCTTGGCGATGGTCTCTTCGTACTCCATCTCGGGATCCGAATCAGCAACGATGCCAGCCCCGGCATGAAAGGAAGTGAGCGTCGGTTGCACGACCGCCGTGCGAATCGAAATGCTCACCATGCTCTCGCGATTGAACCCAAGATAGCCGTGACAGCCGGTGTAAGGTCCGCGGGTGACCGGCTCAAGTTCGTCGATGATCTGCATCGCCCGCACTTTCGGCGCGCCGGTGATGCTGCCGCCGGGAAAGCATTGGGACAGCGCATCGGTGTGGGTCAATTCGGGACGCAGGCGACCGTCCACGGTGGAAACGAGGTGTTGCACCTGCGGATACTTCTCGAGTTTCACCAGGTCCGGCACCTGCACGGATCCGAATTCGCAGACCCGACCGAGATCGTTGCGCAGCAGGTCGGTGATCATCACGAGCTCCGCCATCTCCTTCGCGCTCGTCTGCAGTTCGTAAGTAAACTGCGCGTCGCGCACCGGATCGCTCGAACGCGGTCGCGTGCCTTTGATCGGGCGCGTGCGCATGGCCTGCCCGTTCATCCGCAAGAACAACTCGGGGGAACTCGAAACCAACTGCCAATGTCCAAAATCGAAGTAGGCCGAATAAGGTGCGGGCGACACCGCATGCAGTCGCTCGAACAGGTCCCAACCGCTTCCCTCGGTCGGGACGCAGAGTCGTTGCGCAAGGTTGACCTGGTAGATGTCCCCCTGCCGGATGTACTCCTTCGCCCTTCGGACCGCCGAGACGAATCCATCCCTCGAAAAATTCGACCACGCTCTGACCGCCGGCATCTTGTCGCCAGTCGAAGAGGAACCAAGCTCACGAGAATCCTCTTCCCCCAACACGCCGAGCCATTCGTGCAATCGTCGCTCGGCAACTTTCGCCGATCGCGATCCATCTGGCAGCATCCCGGTCGATACGATCCACACCTTTTGCAGCTGGTGATCAAAGACTACCAAGCCGTCGTAAAATCCCAGTTCACAATCGGGCAGCTCAAGGTCATTGAGCGTGTTGCGTGGCACGGAGGGTTCGACGAAGTGCTTGAGGTCGTAGCCCCAAAAGCCAAAACAACCTCCGAGCGGGAACGGCAGGTCAATTTCGTCGAGCAATTCGTAGCGCGACATCAGGCGATCCAACACCTCCCACGGATTGCCGAAGACGACCTGTGCGCCCTCGTCGGTTGCCATTTCGATGCGCGTGCGCGTCGAACGAAAGCGAAGAAAAGGATTCGCCGCCAGCAGGGAGTAACGCCCACGATCACCGTCCACCAAGCCACTGCGCAAGAGTACGACGCCCGCTTCACCAGCCAATTGACCCGCATAGAAGTCCGGCGATTCCGTCCACGGGATTTCGTGCACGATCGGTTTCATCACAGCGCGAGAAAGCGTTCGA
>JBMYQZ010000498.1:0-4513 GCA_049601855.1 Limisphaerales bacterium
GGACGGGACTTCGGCGCGATCCACGCCTCACACCAACCCTCACTTACGAATACACCCTCTTCACATAAGTGGCGATTTCATTGCTCGTGACCACCCGCAAGAAATTCGTTCCCAGTCCCGGCAACACCCCGATCACCGTTTCGTCCGGCCCCGGAATCTCCGCCACGCGAGAGATTTCGTAACGGCCCACGGAATAGACGCGGATCAAATCTGAATTCGCCGCCAGCAGATGCCCGGTCGCCAAGAACTCGACGCGTGGTTCCGACATGTCGGAGGCAAAGTAGCGTATCTTGTTCCAACGGCTGTCATCATCCCGAAACAGCCCGGCCCCGAACTCCATGTGGAACATCAACCGATCCGCGGGTTGCCCCTCGGTGTGGACCATGCTCAAGGCTTGTGCCGGAACCTCCACCCGTCCTCGATTGCTCCCCTGGTTTCGCAGCAGACCATTGGCGGCACCGATGTAAACAGAGCGTGAGGTTGCTCGCATCGGCATGAACGTCTGACCTTGAGGATTGCCAAAGAAATCACTGGGATACGCAAAGTCACTCGTCGTTTCCAGTTCGTCGTTGATGAAACGCCGCACGACACCTTTGCCAAAGCCGTCAGAACTGCATTCGTAGCGGCGCCCCACTGAATCGATACTCGTGCTCACATAAGCCCGATTCACGATTCGCAATTCCTCCATGCCATGACGAAAACTCCGGGGTTCCAACTCCACGTTGCTGCACACATATAACAGGTCCGGCCCCGGCTGATTCCCAGACGAGACGAATTCCGCATCGAACACCTGCCATTCCGGAGCGGAGAACCACTGTTCCTTCGCGCCGCTCTTCAACAATTGCACCGTCGGCTTGGCTCCCTCCATGCCCAGGACCAACGTTCCCCAACCGCACTCGACCACTTTGTGGATCCGGAAGCTCACACGCTCGCGACGGGTCAATTCGAGTTTCACCGGGCGATTGGTTGGTAACATCGCCGGACTCGAGGGATCGGGACGTTTCTTCAAATGATCGCGGGCAAAGACCCGGGCATCGCGTTCCAGCAACCGATCGCCTCGATCAAGCGAATGCAGAATCCGCGTGGCGTCCTCAATCCGTGGCCCATTCTCCCGCAGGTAGTCCCCGAGCAACACCCTGGCGTTGTCCTTTGCCTCCACCTGCACCTCGTCATGAACGAATCGTTCGTTCACTTTGCCGAACAGCTCACCGAGCACGATCCGTTGCTGCAGGCCCTGCACGTTGGCTGACAACTTGGCCATCGATCGCACGGCGCGTTCACTTTCCTCATCCCGGCTCAGCAACCGGAAATACTCTTCCAGACATTCGGTGGATTGTGCCCCCGCGGGCCAAACGTCCCACAACATCTGCCGCGCTCGATTCACGCTTCTCAATTTCTGATCTACTATCCGGGAGGCTGTGATCGTTTGATCTCCGTCCGTCTCCCGGGAAACCGCCCGTTCGTATGCCTCACAAGCTTCATCCTCCCTTTCCAGCTCGCGATACATGTCGCCAAGCATTTCAAACTCACCAAGCTCCTCATAAATCGCAGCGGCTTCTTCAAAGAGTCCACCCGTCCGCAAACATTCAGCCGCGGTCTTGTCCGCCGACAGTCGCTTGCGATACAGAGCTGCCGCTTCACGAAAACAGCCACCCTGTCGCAGGGCCTGAGCCGCCGACTCGTAGTCGTTCAGCAATACGGCGCAGATGTAAGCCGCCCGGCGAAAACGGCGCAGGGCCAGTTCACGGTCCGCGTTGCGCCTATACAGCTCGCTCAGCGTCTGCATCTGTTCCCAGCCCAAGTCCCAAGGATCGGTCGCACCACCGCCGGCAAGATCACGCAGATCAAAATCCACCTGATTCTCCGGCAAGCTCGCGCCGGGAGAAGAGATTCCTCGAGAAGAGTTGTCCCCGCCGATGGGAAAGGCATGCCGAAGTCCCTTGTCTGGATCATCCCGTAACATCTCGAGCAGACGATTGATCTCCTTTTCGCGACGCTCTGCGAGGTCACTGAGCTTTTCGTTGGCCCAGTCTTCCAGCCGATTGACCCAAGTCCGAGATTGCGTGTTCGCGGGCACGCGATTGGTGAAGGAGAGGATGACCCTGTGAAAGGCGCTTCGAACCCCCTGCGCCCCACGACTGAGCGGTCCCGGTGTCTTTTCCTCCGCTCGCGGCTCCAAGGCTTGCGGATGCTGCGTTCCGATATCGCCCTGAGCCTGTTCGAACATCCCCATCGGGTCGCTCGGCGGAACGATCACCTCGAATCGCAACTGCCGGGGCAACGCCGGCAAACCGGCATGGGCCCGATTCCACGGCCCCGTATTCGTTTCCGGCAGGGACAGCAGATCCGCCAACTGCAGAAGTTCACCACGGTCCCCGGACACCAATCCGATTCGCGGATGCAACACGTTCACATCGCTCAAGAACAAGGAGGCAAATTCCTCTTCCCGCAAAGGCGCACGCAGCTCCGCACCCGCGGGCACATACAATCGTCCGCCCAACAATTGATACGGAATCGCTCGTCCGGCAGATCCTGAAGGCAACTGCCCGACCACGAACAATCCAACGGGAGTCCGATCCTCACCTGAACGAGGAATCGCCATCAACAAGGCGTCGTCAGCACGGTCCCCCATCCAACGACACAACCAACTCACCCATTCCGCAACCTCCCCACCGGGCAGCAACCAACCATCCGCGCCACCGATCCGCGTCTCTGTTCTTCGCAACTGCAACGGGAACTCAATCACGATTCACCTCCGGTTCCTGGACCACTGATTCCAACAGTTCATCTTCCCGGTGTCCGGTAATCTGGGCGACGAACCGTTCGATCTGGGCATAGACCGAAGCCGCCATGCACTTGTGCTGGGCAATGAAGTAGGCACTGCCAAAACGATCACCATTGGAGCACCAACCGCTCGCTTCACCCTCCTTCAACACGATGCTCACTTCAGGGATCTCCGGATCACTGCTCTTGAGATGCAACAACCCACGCCGATCCAGAAAGATCCGGCTGCCATCGGAGAACTCGCACATTCTCAGATCGAATCGCCCTCGAAATTCAAAGTCGCATTCCTCAAAATTCGCGGAGGTCCTCTGCGACCAACCCTGATCCATCATGTGTTGCGTCAACGCGCCTTCCCGCCAGAGCATTCGCTTCACTGTGGTTCCCTCGATCCCGATCGAAAGCAGGCGCCGTTTATGCGTGATCAGGTGCAGACTGGCTGGCGGACTCAAGATAACACCCGCAAATTTCTTGCGCAGTTGCGGGACGGTGCTCTGAATTCGCGTAGCATCCGGTTCCTGGTTGAAGACGTTCCATTGTCCGTAAACGCTCTCCTGCGTGTCGTTTCGAACATTGAGGGCGTATCCCACAATCGGTGACTCGCTAGTCAGCTTGACGAACAACCGGTCTTTGTCCGACGACACCCCGACGACCTCCCCCTCGACGCAGGCTATCACCCGACCGTTCTCTTCCAGCGGGGTCAGCTTCTTGTCGGATCGAACCACCAACGGCTCCGCCCAGTGTGGATTGGACCAGACGTAGAGCGCATCTTTGGCCGGCACCGCATCAAACTCCATGAACTCGGTATTCTCGGCGTTCATGGGGATCGTCTTCCCGCCCGCGACCTTGCCCGTCGCCAACGAACTCAGTCGCATCGCGTACCAGCTTTCGCCGATGCGTACAAAGTGATCGCTTATCTTGGTGCAGATACCGGTCAATGTCGTTCTCCCCACACAACGCCCATCGTGCATGCGATAGGCAAAAACATTGCGTCCTCCGAAGAACACCAGGACCTCGCCCAGCCGATGAACGAATTGCGGCGTCTGCACGACCACAATCTTGACCGAGCTCGCAACGTTGGTATCGAGGCCGATGCGATAGAGCAGCACTTCCCCGCCGCGGTTGAACAGAAACACGGCCTCACGCTGGTCATTGTCCATCTGCACCCAGAACGGGCGCCCCTTCGGAAACTCCGTCGTCAGCAACAAGGCCCCCAGGTCCAACCGTTTCCAGAGAAACAGCAGACCATCCGCAGTGTGCCCCAACAGACCCGCCTGATGATGAAACGTCGCGCTATTGGGACTGATCGGCGGCCCGAAGCGCAACGGCGCCTCTTCCATTCGCAAAAACTTGGGCAAGGCCTCATCGCCATCCACAAACTTGTCGCGCGCACGCTTATTCTTCTCCCCGGTCAACAGCCCGCCGATATCCAGCCGAAGTCGTTTCAATTCCCGTTCCCCCGCTCCGGTCACTTGCAGCAATCGCAACCAACCATCTCGGTCCACCAGTGCGACGAAGAGTTCCTCCGGCCGCCTATTCCCCAACGCGATCCGCAATCGTCGATCGCGCCAGACCCGCTCCGTGGTTATCAGGACACAGTCCGCCCCACCTTCAATTCTCTCCGCGCCGGCAAAGAATCCCGGCAAGGCCGCGCCGGGATCCGGATTCGGTGACAATCTCGACATCAGTTTCTCCAAGCCCTCGCGGGAATCGATCGAGACGGGAACCAAGG
>JBMYQZ010000499.1:0-4510 GCA_049601855.1 Limisphaerales bacterium
TAACCAAAAGAGACCTCGTCGTCCATGTGAGCAACGAGACCGGTCTCGTCCAACAACAAGTACTCAATGTTGTCCAAGAGACCTTGGATTACATCGTCGACTCTGTGTCCAAGGGCGAAACCGTCGAACTGCGCAACTTCGGCGTCTTTGAGGTCAAGCTTCGGAAGGCCCGCGTGGGCCGCAATCCGAACTACCCACAAACGGATGTCCCCATCCCGCCGCGCGCCGTGGTGAAGTTCAAACCCGGCAAAGAAATGCGCGAAGCCGTCATCGAAGTGACCAAGAACGCTGCAAATGGTGAAGAACAACCGGTCGAAGTCGTGGAATCCCGCCCGGCTGCCGAAGATCGCATCACCTCCGACATGTTCCGCAACCGCGTCCCGGCCAGCGACTTGCGGATGACTGCGTGAAACTACGCCCAACCAACCAACATCCGCTCGCGCGGAGGAGTGAGCCATCCCCCCAACCGGATGGCTTCTTTTTTTGTTCCATCCTTCCCGCGGATTGCTAAGCCTCTCCGCGCATGGAACGTCTGCCCGGTTTCCGAGATTTTTATCCTGAACCGCTCCCGAGCAAAGATGCTTGGAGCGCGGATCTGCGCGACCACCTTTTCACCGCTTGGCGAACGGTCGCCCGCAGCTATGGGTTTCACGAATATGATGGCCCGCCCTTGGAGCCCACGGAGCTGTTCACCAAGAAATCCGGGGATGAAATCGTTGGGCAACTCTACAATTTCCAGGACAAGGGTGAACGCGAGGTGGCTCTCCGCCCGGAAATGACCCCGACCCTCGCCCGCTTGGCTGCCGCCGGTGAACGCAGCTACAAGAAGCCCTTCAAGTGGTTCTCCATCCCGCAGCTCTTCCGCTACGAGCGCACGCAAAAAGGCCGCCTCCGCGAACACTTTCAACTGAACTGCGATATCATCGGTGAAGCCGGCCCGAGCGCGGATGCCGAGATGATTGCCCTGCTGATCGACATGCTTCGCAAGCTCAATTTGAGTGCCGAAGACTTCGTCATTCGCCTCAGTAGTCGCAACGCTTGGCAGGCCTTTTTCGAAGAACGCTCCAACGACTCCAGCAAGGCTTACGAGTTCTACCAGATCATCGACAAACTCGAACGCGAAGATCCCGCCGAGACCGACAAGAAACTTTCGATCCTTGGCTTCGGCGGCAACGAGGTCCGCGACTTCATAACCGCCGGCCAACCGACCGACGAACTCAAGTTCATCGTCGACGACCTGGCCGCTCGCGGTCTCGGCGAATTCGTCAAGATCGACTACGGAATCATCCGCGGATTAGCTTACTACACCGGCCCTGTTTTCGAAGCCTTTGATCGCAAGGGCGAATTCCGCGCCATCGCCGGAGGCGGGCGATACGATCACCTCATCAAGTTGATCAGTGACGGCAAGGTCGACCTGCCGGCCCTCGGCTTCGGCATGGGCGACGTTGTCCTGACCGAACTCATCAAGGCACGAGGTCTCGCCCCGGACGCGACTGGCTCACTCGACGTCTTCGTTCTCATCGAAGATCCAAACTTACGCGCCGATTCACTTCGCTTGGTTCAGCAACTGCGAGAAGACGAACACACCGTCGACTACGCCCTCGCCGAAATGAAGGGCAACAAACAGTTCAAACGTGCCAATGAACTGGGAGCGGAATTCACCGCGCGGATCGACGGTAGCCTAGTGGCAATCAAACACCTCAAGACCCGCCAGGAAGTCCGCATCTCCGCCAACGAAGCCAGCAAGACCATCTTGGAATGGACGCCCGATTCCTCAGTCGACAATTAGCTCCTTTTTTCGCCATTCTCCCACATGCCCAAGCGCAACCTCCTCATCGGAATTGATTCGGGAACCCAGTCCACCAAGGTGCTGGTGACCGAAGCCAAGACCGGCAAGGTCCATGGTGAAGCCGCCCAAGCTTACGACCTGATCAAGGGCCTCCCAGCCGGTGCCAAAGAGCAACATCCTGAGACTTGGCGCAAGGCGACTTCAAAGTGCATCAAAGCTGCGTTGAAGGCGGCGAAAGCCCAGGCCTCCGAGGTCCGCGCGATCGGTATCAGCGGCCAACAACACGGTTTCGTCCCCTTGGACAAGAAAGGCGAAGTCATCCGCCCGGCCAAACTTTGGTGCGATACCGCCACCGCCGCGGAATGTGACGAAATCACCAGCAAGCTCGGCGGCGCCAAAAAGACCATCAAAGCGCTCGGCAACTCCGTCCTGCCGGGATTCACTGCCCCCAAGATCCTCTGGCTCAAGAATCATGAGCCCAAGAACTTCAAGAAGCTCGCCACAATCCTTCTGCCGCATGATTACCTGAATCATTGGCTCACCGGTCGAGCGGTCATGGAATTCGGCGACGCCAGCGGCACGGCTCTCCTCGATGTGCGTAAACGCAAGTGGTGCAGCAAGGCGCTCGATGCCATCGACGCCGACCTCGCCGACAAACTTCCGCCACTCATTTCCAGCGATCAACCTGTCGGCACGCTCTGCGCCAAGACCGCGAAAGAACTCGGACTCAACACCGACGTCATCGTCTCGGCCGGCGGGGGGGACAACATGATGGGAGCCATCGGCACGGGTAACACCGAGGAAGGCGTCATCACCGCCAGCTTTGGCACCAGCGGCACCATCTACGCCTGCGCAGAGAAACCAGTCGTCGATCCCCAAGGCGAGATCGCGGCCTTCTGTGACTCCACCAATCGTTGGCTTCCCCTGCTTTGCACGATGAACGTCACAGTCGCCACTGAGATGGTTCGCAACCGCTTTGATTGGAATCACGATAAATTTGCCAAGGCCGTGAAAAAGATCCCTGCCGGTAGCGATGGACTCCTGCTCGTTCCGTATCTGGAAGGTGAACGCACCCCCAACGTACCGGAAGGTACCGGCGTCTTCTTCGGCAACAACAACCGGACCTTTGATCGCGCTCACTACGCCCGCGCCGCGATGGAAGGCGTCACGCTCGGCATGAACTACGGCCTCCGTCGCTTGGCGGAACTGGGCGTTCGGCCCACGCAAATCCGCGCCACCGGCGGTGGTGCCAAATCGAAGATCTGGCGCCAGATCATGGCTGATGTTTTCAACACCGAAGTCGTCACCTTGAAGGTAAGCGAAGGCGCGGCATACGGCGGTGCACTGCAGGCTCTCTGGTGCTGGCGTCGGCAGGCCGGCGACAATATTTCCATCGCTGACATCACGGCCCAATTCGTAACTTTGAACCATCGGGAAACCGCTGAACCCATCGAAGCCAATGCCGACATGTACGCTGAAATGCAGTTATTGCAGGACGAGGTTTCCAGCTCCCTGCGAGGGGCCTTTCAGCGCCACCGCGCCATCGTAAATGGATGAATTGAGCCGAGCACAGGTTGCGCACATGAACAGAACAGGTATATTGATTGAGCTTGTTACGAATGAGCAAACTTCGCCCCCTTTTCCAAGTGATTCCCCCAACAATCCCAAGCTTTTGATCCACGCCTGTTGTCTGGCGGCAAACCCTTTGGAGGGGTCTGCACATCACCGGATAAAAACCTCCTATTGATATGAAACTCGTCCTATCCACCCACAACATCACCGTCACCAAAGCCATCGAAGACCACATCCTCGAAAAGCTCGATAAGCTGGAGCATTTCGACCGCTGGACGATCGATGCGCGCGTGACGATCGAACACGACCACACCAAGGATCCCGCCAAGCAGTTCGGCTGTTCCATGCGCCTCAGCGTGCGGGGGCCGGATCTGTTCGCCGTCGATCACGAATCTGACATGTATGCGGCCATCGACAAGGTGACCAAGAAGATCGAACAGCAGATCCGCAAACGCCACAGCAAGGCCAAGGCGAAGAGAAAGACCGCTGCCCGCACCAAGAAAAAGACGCAGGAAGCAAAGCTCTGAACCAATCTTGATTCCATTGACGATGCCGGACGGGCCCGTAGCTCGTCCGGCATCGTTGTATTAAGCCTTCAGCCTCTTTCCGTTAAGCCTCGCTCGATGCTACTACGCGCACGAACTGTCTATCCGGTAAGCCATCCTCCCATCGAAGACGGCGCCGTCATCGTGAGTGACGGTAAGATCCAAGCAGTCGGCGGCTACCAGGAGCTCTCCAACAACGACAACGATGAGGAAGATCTCGGCGAGGTCGTGCTGATGCCCGGTCTCATCAACGCGCACTGCCACCTCGATTATACCGGCATGGCCGGCATGATCCCGCCGCGCAACAATTTCATGGAATGGATTGAAGCCATCGTCTCGATCAAGGCGAACTGGGACTATTCCGACTACGCCAAGAGCTGGGTCACCGGCGCCAATCAACTTCTGGCTTCTGGCTGCACCACCGTCGCGGACATGGAAGCCGTACCGGAACTCATCCCCGAGGTTTGGCAATCCACCCCGCTGCGCGTCTTCACCTTCATGGAGTTGTTGAGCGTCATTCGCAAAAGCGCACCTGAAGAGCTCGTCAACGAAGCCGTTCAACGACTCCAGGCACATCCCAATCCACGCGGCGGACTTGGTCTCT
>JBMYQZ010000500.1:0-4504 GCA_049601855.1 Limisphaerales bacterium
CCGCATCAAGAATCGATAGGGAGTGATACGATGAAAGCGACTGAACACGCGTGAGAGGTAGGCCGGATCCACGTTCGTTTCCGTCGCGACTTCATTCATCGTCTTGAGCCGAACGTGATGATCCTGAATGTGCCGCCGAATGCGTTCGTAGGTTGCCCAAGCGCGGGTGTCAGTGCTCGATCCGGTCACCGTCTGTTCGGTGATCTTCAGAAGCAGTGTTTCGACCAGTGACGAACAGATGAGCGCGCTTTGCGCGGATTCATTCATCGCGTTGCCGATCAAAAGTTCGAAGAGATCAACCACCTCCGCTGGACCACCCAGTTGCACGCACTTGCCTCCACCCACACTGCTCTCCCCAAACCGCTTCGTCGCCAATCGACCGCCGCAGTCCAGGAAGTATTTGAGCATGGGACTGCGGGTCGTGTTCTCAATCCGATGCGGCACATCCTTCCGATACGAGAATACGGAGCCCGGATGCAGGTCGTACGTCTTCCCGTTCAACTCCAGTCTTCCCTCGCCTTCCGCGACGAACTCGATTGCCTCAAAGTCAAAGGTTTCGCGTTCAACCACGTAGTCCGGAAGGCAGCGTTCGCAACCCACGCTTACGGTGACAATGCCCTTTTCCTGCGGCTTTGGCAGCGAAAGGAACCATCGACGAGCATCCGTGACTTGCTTGGAAAAGTATTCCGGCTCTTTGGACATATGTCACTTAAAGTCAAAAATCGGCATACGCTAGTCAAGTTCTTCCATTCCCTGCTCGCAACAAACACGTAAGCTCATCGAGACTCAACTAGCGAATCAGACATGGAACACCGCAAATTAGGAAAGACAGATCTGGAATTACCCGTAGTCGGCTTCGGCGCCTCCTCGCTGGGGCAGGAATTTCGGCAGGTCAAGATCGACGAAGCCTTGGAAAGCGTTCACGTGGCGCTCGACCTCGGCATGAACTTCATCGACACCTCGCCCTTCTACGGTCGCGGGATGAGCGAGGTCATGCTCGGGATCGCCCTCCGCGATGTGCCACGCGACAGCTACTCGCTTTGCAGCAAACTCGGTCGCTACTCACTGGAGCACTTCGATTTCTCCGCGAAGCGCGTCGAGGAAAGTATCCACGTCAGCTGCCATCGCATGGGCACGGATCATCTCGACATCATCCTCTGCCATGACATCGAATTTGTGCCGATGCAGCAGATCGTTGACGAGACGATCCCGGCGATGATCAAGGCCAAGGAACAAGGCAAGGTCCGCTACATCGGATTCAGCGGTTACCCGCAAAAGATCTTCAAGTTCATCATCGACCAGATCGGCGTCGATTGCGTGTTGAGCTACAACCAATACACGCTGCAGAACACCCGCTTCGCCGACGAGACCGTTCCTTACCTGAATGAAAAAGGCGTCGGTGCCATGAACGCCGGACCTTTCAGCGCGCGTCTCCTCACCAACGCTCCCCTGCCCGAATGGCTCAAGGAACCGCAGGAGGTCAAAGACGCCGCCCGCGCCGCTGCGAAGCTTTGCGACGAAAACGGCGTCGACATTGCTCAACTCGCAGTTCAGTTCTCCATCGCTAACAAAGACATGGCCACCTGCATCGCCGGCAGCGCCAATCCAAATAACATCCGCAAGTGGGCCGAATGGGCGGCCAAACCGATCCCCCAAGACCTCCTCAAGGAAGTCCAAGCCATCTTCGAACCGGTGAAGAACCTCGGTCACAAGGAAGGGTTGGAGGAAAACAACTGATGAAAGCTTTACAGCTGGCAGAACCCAAGTCTTGGAAACGCATCGAAATCGATGAGCCGAACTCACCCGAAGCAGGCGAAGTTCTGGTCCGCGTCGATCGTGTCGGGATTTGCGGCACGGACCTCGGTGGTTATCTCGGCAAGATGCCGTTCTTCTCCTATCCGCGCATTCCCGGTCACGAACTCGGCGTCGAGATTCTTGAGGTCGGCGCAGATGTCACCAACGTGAAGGTTGGTGATCGCTGCTCGGTTGAGCCCTACATCAATTGCCAGGAGTGCTACTCCTGCAAACGCGGTTACACCAATTGCTGCCTGCACCACAAGACCCTCGGCGTCATGTGTGACGGCGGATTGACTGAGCGGATCATTCTCCCCGCCCGCAAAATGCACCCCGCGAACAATCTCTCCGCCGAACAATGCGCGCTGGTGGAAACGCTGGCCATCGGCTGCCACGCCGTTGATCGCGGCAATCCCACCAAGGAAGAGAGCGTGCTCGTCATTGGTGCCGGCCCGATTGGATTGAGCGCAGTTGAGTTCGCCCGCATCTCCGGTGCGAAGACCATCGTGATGGACATGGTCGAATCCCGCCTCGAATTCGTCCGCGAGAAGATGGGCATTGATCACACCATCACCGCGGGAACGGGCAATGAGATCGCCGATCTCGAAGCCATCACCGACGGCAACCTCGCAGATATCGTCATCGATGCCACCGGCAGCAACCGATCAATGGCCAATGCGGTGAACTATTGCGCGTTCAAGGGTCGTCTCGTTTACGTCGGCATCACCCAGGCGAACGTCGAATTACCGCATGCCCCGGTATTCCATAAGCGCGAGTTGGATATCTTGGCCAGTCGCAACGCACTGACCAAGGACTTCACCCGCATCATTTCGCTGATCGAAGAAGGCCAGATCAACACGGATCCTTGGATCACGCATCGCACCTCGTTCGATGACATGATCGGCGAATTTGAAAGCTTCACCAAACCGGAGACCGGAGTCATCAAGGCCGTTGTTGAAGTTCAATGATTTTCAAACCGCTAATAAACGCTGATTGACGCCAATGATTTAGTACCTCCCGCTATTAGCTTTCCATCAGCGCCAATTAGCGGTTCAAAAACAGATTTTAGAAACATGTTGAAACTCGAAAAATACTCCATCGGTGTGGGCGACCGCTTCGCCCATCAGGCCAAGGCCCAGTTGAAAGCTTTCCAGAAACTCGCGGAAGACGGCGTCGAAGCCGTCCCGGTCTGGAACAAGTCCAACCGCGAGCACACCTTCATCGGTTCCGAGCCGTCCTCCGTGATCGCCGCCGGCAAGGAGGCCGTCGAGACGCTCGGCTGGGACAAGGGTTGGCACGTGGACGCCGATCACATCGGTCTCGAAACCGTCGATCGCTTTCTTCCTCACTCCGATTTCTTCACCATCGACGTCGCCGACTTCATCGGCAAGCCCGCCGACGCTGCTGAGGTTCAGGCTTTCGTCGAGAAGCATTCCGAACTCGTCGGCAGCATCGCCATCGAGGGCATCGACGGCGCGTTGGAAATCAGCCGCGAAGATGTTGAGCGCGTCGCCAACCAATTCCTCCTGGCCGCCAAGGGCGCTGGTGAAGTTTATCGCTACATCAAAGAGAAGAAGGGTGGCAACGACTTCATCGCCGAGGTTTCCATGGACGAAACCGACGATCCGCAGACTCCACCGGAACTGCTGATCATTCTCGCAATGCTTGCGGATGAGGAGATTCCTGCGCAGACGATCGCACCAAAGTTCACCGGCCGTTTCAACAAGGGTGTTGATTATGTCGGCGATCTCGCGCAGTTCGAAAAGGAATTCAACGACGACCTCGCCGTCATCGAACACGCCATCAAGGAATACGGTCTCCCGGACAACCTGAAGCTCAGCGTACATAGCGGCAGCGACAAGTTCAGCCTCTACCCGATCATTCACGAAGCCCTCAAGCGCACCGGCGCTGGTGTGCATCTCAAAACGGCCGGAACGACCTGGCTGGAAGAGATGATCGGACTCTCCGACGCCGGTGGCGACGGACTCGCCCTCGCCAAGGAGATCTACGCCTATGCCTTGGCCCACGTGGATGAATTCTGCGCACCCTACGCGACCGTGATCGACATCGATCGCTCCAAGCTGCCTTCTGCTGAGGAAGTCAACGGTTGGTCGGGAGAACAGCTCGCGAACGCGATGCGTCACATCCAGGATCATCCCGGATTCAACGCCAACGTCCGCCAATTGGTCCACATCTCGTTCAAGGTGGCCGCCAAGCAGGGCCAGCGTTACCTCGACCTGCTCAAGGCCAACGAAGAAATCGTCGGCAAGAACGTCACCGAGAACATTTACGACCGTCACCTGAAGCCGCTTTTCGTCGGCTAATCCCGAAGGACCCTCAAGATGATCAAAACTGCCATTACCGTCAGTCTCGTTGAAGAAGCCCGTGGAGGTCCTTTCGTTCTCTGGGACGGAGTCGAAAAGGGATGTGAAACCGCCGCCGCACTCGGCTACGACGCGATCGAGCTCTTCGCCCCTTCCCACGAAGTTGTCCCCGTCGACACGCTCAAGGGTCTGCTCGAAAAGAACAACATCGGCATCGCCGCCGTTGGCACCGGTGCCGGCATGGTGAAGCACGGGCTCAATCTCTGCGACCCCGATGAATCCAAGCGCCAAGCCGCCAAGGAATTCATCACCAACATGATCAACTACGGCGCCGCGCTCGGTGTCCCCGCGATCATCGGTTCCATGCAGGGTCGTTGGGGTGGTGA
>JBMYQZ010000501.1:0-4503 GCA_049601855.1 Limisphaerales bacterium
GACCAGATCTCCGCGCGCCAGGAAGCGAAGCTCGAAGACGCCGTTCAACGTCTGAAGCAACAACGCCAGACCATCTTCGAAGCACAGATCCCCCTGGCGAAAGAATTGAGCGAGCTTCAGATCGAAGCCAAGGCGTTGCGTAACCAACTCGCCGAACGCCGCGCGGTTCGCGACAGCGCAAGTGTGAGTCTCGAAAAACTTCGCGAACAAGTGAAGAGCGGGGAACGGGAGCATGAATATATCTCCGGCGCCTTGGTCGCCGAATTTGTCTCGACCTACCAGTCCGCCCTTAGCGCCGGTGAAATTGCGACCTACGGCGAATCCATTCGCCAACACAACCTTAAGCTCGGGCAACCCGAAACCAGCGAGACAAACAAACTCGCCACCTCGCTCGAATTGCTCGGGGAGTCCATCACCCGCCTCGATGAACTCGTCGGCGGCAAGACCTATCCCGGCGATGCCCTTGGCGGTGACGGCCGCTTGAAGAAAGGCCGCTTCGCTCAGGTAGGTCCGCTGCTCTACTTCAGCATGGATGCCGGCGATGCCGGTTGGGTCGAGGAGACCAAGTCCGAGCAGGCACGCCTGCGCCCGATGGATATCCCAGAAGCCGATCTCGTTCGCAACGTCGCCAAGAATGCTTCAGGAGATCTGCCGATCGATACCAGCCTCGGCGACGCCATCGCCATGGCTGAGACCAAGGAAACCGTCACCGAGCATTTGGAAAAAGGCGGCATCTGGGTCTACCCGATCGTGGCTTTCGCCTTGTTGGCCAGCGTCGTCGCATTGTTCAAGTGCTTCCAGGTGTTCCTCATTCGCCAACCGAAGCCCATGGTCGTTCACGAAATCGTCCACTTGCTGCGCGACGGAAAGAAGCAGGAGGCATTGGCCCTGGCATCAGCACAGCCCGAGCCCGCTCGGGACATGTTGAAGGCGGCGGTCGAACACTCGGAGGATTCGATCGAACTGGTCGAGGAGGTCATGTACGAATCCATGCTTTCCACGCAGCCGCGCTTGGAGCGCTTTCTGAACGTCATTGCTGTTACGGCTGCCACAGCTCCGCTGCTCGGCCTGTTGGGAACGGTCACCGGCATCATCAAGACCTTCAAGCTGATGGAGGTTTTCGGCGCCGGCGATCCCAAGCCTTTGATCTCGGGCATCTCCGAAGCCCTGATTACCACCGAACTGGGTCTTGTCCTGGCCATCCCCGCTCTGATTGCGCACGCGATGCTTTCGCGTCGGGTCGCCGGTGTGCTGGCCCGGCTGGAAAAACTTTCCGTGGCCTTTGTGAACGGTCTTTCCCGTCGTCCGCTGACAGCCACGAAGCCGGGAGGTCAAAGTGCTGACTAAGATGTTCTTACTCTTCGCCTCGGCAATGGAGATCTGGACCAGCGGTGGGTGGTTGATGGTGCCGCTGCTCATTCTCACGGTGTTCATCTACTACACCGCGTTGGAATTGTTCATGCGACTGCAGGCCCACTTCCTCATCTGGAATCGTGTAGATCGGATGTCCGACGGTCAGATTGCCGCCAGTTCGCAATCGAACCTCCCACAGCTCAAGCAACTGCTGATTGAAGACGCGACGAATCCCGTTGAGGTGAAACGCCACTTCGTGGAGGTGGCCAACGAATACCTCCCGGTGATCAATCGACGCATCCGTTTCCTCAGCGTCATCATCACCCTCGGTCCGTTGATGGGATTGCTGGGGACCGTGTCCGGCATGCTAACAACCTTCGAAGGGCTCTACCTTTCCAACGGCGACAAGTTCCAGAATGTCGTCCATGGCATCTCCGAAGCGCTCATCACGACACAGACAGGATTGGTCGTTTCCATTCCTGCACTGGTCTTCCTCTCGTTGATCATTCAACACCGCAACCGACTTCGCGGCGCCATCGCCCGTTTGGAACGCTACAACACCTGCAAGATTCTCAAGGTTGGTTGCCCCATCGCCAAGCTGCGGCCAGCCCTGTCGCCCCTGCCCGTCGCGGCCACCTGAAGCATGAAAGATCGCAAACTCATGTTTTCGGAAGAATCGCAGGGCGGAGAGATCAACGTCTCCCCGTTGATCGATATCGTATTCATCCTGCTGATCTTCTTCATCGTCACCACCGTGTTCGTTGAAGAAACCGGCGTCGAAGTCCAACGCCCCCAAGCCGCCTCGGCTTCCCAATTGGAGAAGCATTCCATTCTCATCGCCATTACCGCCGAGGGAAAAATCGTCTACGGCGGCAACGAGATTGGCGTTCGTGGCGTCCGCGGAATCGTCAAACGTCTGCTCCGCCAGAAGGATCAACCCGTCATCGTGCAAGCGGACAAAGACGCCCCGGTGGGTCTCTACGCGCAAGTTCACGACGAGGCCGCCCTCGCTGGCGCCACCCAGATCAACCTCGCCACCCGCAAGAAGTGAAGCAGGAGTTTCCCAAATCGAGTTCCCCGATCGTGCCGGTCTTGGCCTTGCTCGGTGCGTGCGTGCTCGCCGTGGGATTGTTCCTCCTCGTTCCGCTTACCCAGGCGATGGAGGCGGAACCGGTTGAGCCCTTGTGGGTCCGTTCTTCATCCATTGCTCCCCCACCACCTCCGCCCACTCCACCGCCCCCCGAAGAAGTGGATCCGGAGGAAATGACGATCCAGCCGAAACCGCCCGTTTTGGAACAGGAAGTCAACGACGTGGAGACAACCCAGCTCGAATTGTCACTTGCTCCCGGAATGGGCGTCCCGTTGAAGATGGGTGTGCCCAACATGCCTACGATCCAGAAGCTGAACACTGTCCAGGAGATCAAGGACATCTTCAACTTCGACGAAGTGGACAATCCTCCCACGCCACTCAACGCCGGCCAGATCCGTGTCGATTACCCACGCGAGTTGAGCCGCCGCGGAGTCTTCCGCATCAGCGTCGTGTTGGAGGTGCTCATCGACAAGACAGGCCGGCTGAAGGTCAAACGCATGCTCTCCTCTTCCTATAAGCATCCCCGGGTGGAAGCCGTGGCCAAGCGCACTGCCGAGCAGATTCGCTTCACCGTCTCAAAGAAGAACAGACGTCCCGTTTCCGTGCTCGGACGCTTCCCCTTGGAACTCGAAGACCCACGACGCAGAAGATGAATCGTCTGATCGCCATCCTGTTTCTGCTCTCCGTCGCGCAAGTGCCGGCGGCCGCGCCGTTTTCACTCAGCGATTCCGATCCCAACAGCCCGGAATTCCGCCGGCGCTTCCTCGCCAACAACGGCGTCAATGAAGCCATCGAACCCAAGCTCACCCAGGAAGATCGGCCGCTCCAGGAAGCCATCCTGCCCCACCTCCAATCCAGTCCGCAGACCGCGATCAATCTCATCGAGCAATCACTTACACCCGAGACCAATCCGGCTTTCTACACCATCCTCGGCAACCTCTACTACCAGGCAAACAACTACGCGTCCGCCGAACGTTACCTGAAGCAAAGCCTCGAGAAGTTCCCCACCCTGCGTCGTTCCTGGCGCACTTTGGCGCTCACCTACGTTCAACGCTCGATGTTCAAAGACGCCGTCGCTCCCCTGCTCCAGGTGATCAAGCTTGGTGGTGGCGACGATCAATCCTACGGCCTGCTTGCCTATGCGTATCTCAACAATGAGAAATACGAATCTGCTCTCTCCGCCTATCGCATGGCCCGCATGTTCAAGCCGGACAGTCTCGACTTTCGCCGCGGTCAGGCCCAATGCCTCCTCCAGACCGAACAACACCACGCCGCCATCGCCCTCTTTGATGAACTGCTCGACGAACTTCCGACGGAAAAGGACTTTTGGCTTTTGCAGGCCAACTCCTTCCTCGCTCTGGGACGCCCGATCGAAGCCATCGCCAATCTCGAGATCGTCGCCGACTCTGGCCAGGCCGATTGGGCCAGCCTGATGCTCTTGGGCGATTTGCATCTCAACGAAGATCTCGCCCAGGTTGCCTTGAAGGTCTACCAACGGGCCGTCCGCGAAACCACCCCCGGTGATTGGTCGCAGGTCCTGCGGCCTCTGCGATATCTCCTCGACCGCCGACTCTTCGCCGAGGCGAAAACCTACCTCGACCTCATCCGCGATCGCGCCGCCGGCAAACTCGACCCCATCGACACCCGCCGCATGAATGTCTCCGAAGCCCACATCGAGATGGAGATAGGAGACGCCAACAAAGCCTTTGAGATCCTCACCCAGGTCATCGCCGAAGACCCGCTCGACGGCCAGTGCCTGCTCCTGCTCAGCGAGCACCACCAACGCCGATCCGAATTCGAAAAAGCCGAGTTCTACCTCGAGCGCGCCACCAATCTCGATCACCACCGAGTCGAGGCCTACATCGCCCTCGGCCGTCTCGAGGTCACCCGTGGCCGCCTCAAGGCCTCCCTGCCCCATCTTCGTCAGGCCCAGCAGCTCCGCCCCAGCCCCAACGTCGAGCGCTACATCGAATCCATCCAGCGCGCAATCGACGCCATGCGCTGAGTGCATCCTCTGCTTCCTCCCGCAGAAAATCGTGACTCGACACCAGATCTCGATT
>JBMYQZ010000502.1:0-4496 GCA_049601855.1 Limisphaerales bacterium
GAACGACAGGTAGCTGAGCTCCCGGTCGTTGCGTTTCAGTTGGCCGTAGATCAGCTTCATTTGTGCGGGTGTGCCAAGCGGGCGGCGGTGGAAGTGTCGCGAATGGTGCCGAACGTGAAAGTCCGATGGAGCCGGGCGAAGAGCCGAAAGGTCAGCGGAGTCAGAATCGCTGATGCAAGCGCCGCAATCGTGATTGTGTAGAGCACCGAGAGCGAGGGGTGATGAGGAGAGACGACGAGATTCGTGAGCAGAAATCCGAACAAGGGAAACGCCGCTCCGGCGATGAATCCCAGCAACATCCGCGCGAAGGGCAGTTGGTGCATCACGTACTCACGGTAGCGATTCAAGACGAAACCCAGGGCGAACAAGACGGCAACGGAAACTCCCAGCGGATCCCCGGAATAGGAATCTCGGACCAAGCCACCAAAGACGGACACAATCACCACTCCCCAGACCGGATACTGCACGGCGGCGTAAACGAGCAGGGCAGGGAGGAAGGACACCGGCGTGCCCAGCCAGTTCCGGGGCGCATTCCAGCCCACGTCGAGGAAGACCGCGAGGTAGGTCGCGAGAACGATGGCTATGATTTGGTCGCGGTTCATCGTTTCACCACGTAAACAAATTCGAGGTTGCTGGTCTTCACCGCGAGTTTCACCCGGGCTTCCATATAGAGACCAAAGTCCGCGCTTTGGACATCCACGACCGTTCCGATCGGAATGCCCTTGGGAAAGATGTCGCCCAATCCGCTCGTCTGCACGCGATTACCGGGGCTCAATTCCAGTCCGCTCGAGATGACCGTCTGACCGCTCGAGACGCCGCCCTTGGTAAGGTAGGTCATCAGGACGATTGAGGGATCGCGCGGGTAGGCTTTGACGATACCGTGTTCGCCGGTTTCGAAGACCGTTGCTGACGCGCGGCAATTGGCGTCACCAAGCAAGACGATTTGGGAGCTGCCGCCCATGGTCGCGGACACCTTGCCGACCAAGCCTTGGGTGGTGAGCACGGGCGCATTCACGACGACTCCATGTTTGCGGCCGACATTGATCTGCGCGGTTTGCCACCAGCGCGACGGGTCTTTCGCCACAATGCGCGCCGGAATCAGGTTCCACGGCGTCTCCTGGGGGAAGCCGATCATTTTGCGCAGTTCTTTGTTCTCGCGGCGAATAACCTCCGTCTGCCGCAATTGTAACTGCATCTGGGCCAGTTGCTCCTTGAGCTTCTTGTTTTCGGCGACAACGACCTTCTTTGGTGTCAGAACTTCGCCGAGCTTCTCACCGCCCGATTCGGCAGCCGAGGAGAGCCCGCGCATGGGAAGAAGGACGCCACTGATCGTCTGCTTCACCCGCTCCGTGAATTCGGAGGGCAGGCTCAACAGCATCACCACCAGGAGCCCAACTGCTCCTGCTGCGACTATATGTGGCTTCTTCAGCATTTGCCGGCTGTCTGGTGGACAGCAGGCGAGCTAACAGCCGAGATCAGGCGTCTGCCATCGTGGCAACACGCTTCAGGAAGGCCAATTCATGCAAGACCCGGCCCGTGCCTTCGCACACCGCGGTCAGCGGGTCGTCGGCAATGTGGACCGGCAGTCCGGTTTCCTGCGCGACCAAACGGTCGATATTGCGCAGCAAACCACCGCCGCCAGCCATCACTATTCCGCGATCGATCAGATCGGCGGCCAGTTCCGGCGGACAACGTTCCAAAGTGATTCGGACAGATTCAACAATGCTTGAGAGGGGTTCCTTCAGTGCTTCCCGGATTTCTTCCGACGTAATGGTAATGGTCTTGGGTAGTCCCGCGCTTAAATCGCGACCCTTCACTTCCAGCGTCAGTTCCTGTTCGAGAGGAAATGCAGATCCTATCTTGATCTTGATTTCCTCGGCCGTGCGCTCACCTATCATCAGGTTGTAGGTGCGTTTCATGTGGCCGATGATCGTGTCGTCAAACTCGTCCCCGCCGACGCGCAAACTGCGGCTGAACACAATGCCGGCCAGCGAAATAATCGCTATCTCCGTCGTGCCGCCGCCAATATCCACGATCATATTGCCCGCCGGTTCATGTACCGGCAAACCTGTCCCAATGGCCGAAGCCATCGGTTGCTCAATGAGATAAACCTCGCGAGCCCCCGCGTGCGTCGCGGAGTCTTTCACTGCCCTTCTTTCCACTTCGGTAATGCCCGACGGCACGGCAACCACAACTCGGGGGGCGATCAGTTTGCGATGGTGAACCTTCTGGATGAAATGCCGCAGCATTGCCTCAGTAATTTCGAAGTCGGCGATAACACCGTCCTTCATGGGCCGGATGGCGATGATATTTCCGGGAGTCCGGCCGAGCATCCGCTTGGCCTCTTCCCCTACCGCCAACACATTCGTCGTCCCCGCCTGAATGGCGACTACGGAAGGTTCCCGCAACACAATGCCCTGATCCCGCACATAAACCAGTGAGTTGGCCGTCCCCAAATCTATCCCAATATCATTGGAAAAAAGGGATTTAATGTTCGATACCATGAAACGCGTAACGTTAAAGAACGGAGGATAGGAGTTGACAGAAACACCGGCAAGCTAATTAACGGAAGCTGGTTTTGGGCCGAATTAGGAGAACTTTTCGAGAACTTGCGCCAGAATGACGCAACTAGAAGGTCGTATGCAGACTGATCACGTAATCTGGCTTCTGCTCGCGAACAGCATCCGGCATGAAGTCGTGCCAGATGAACACGCAGTCCTTGAACTGCCGGCTGACGAAGGGGAGCAGGGCAACACCAAAGGAATTGTGGAAGACAATGGCCGACTCCAGCGGGGCTTCCGGGCATTTTGTCCTCATCGCCGTCTTTTCGAAGCCCACCAGGTTAATGGTATCGACGATGATCGGTTTGCCGCTGGCGAATCTTGAGATCGGCGCGTTCTCAAGTACGATCCGTGGGTTGAACTCGGTCACGTCATTCTGGATGCCGAGAATCTTGGCCTCGTTGCCGCCTTTGGATTCGCGCGCTTCGATCTGAAACTTTGCCGCCTCGCGATTGGGGTTGATCGTAGCCATCAACTCCTCCGTTGCGATCAGGCCGCCAAATTCGTTCCAATGCGCGTCCGTCTTGAAGAACAAGTCGCAGGTTTCCTTCTCCCGACGAAAGCGCTGCAGCACATCCACGATGGGAAAGCCATCGCCCTTGATCTTAAAGAAGCGTCCGGCGGGAGTCATCGGGTTGTCGCGCGGAATCCAGCCGGCGAAGCGCTCGGGAACGAACTCCGGATAAACCGCGGTCTTGGACGGGACCACCAAGAGTCGATACTCGATTCCCAATTCGCGGCAGATCGCATTCTCGGAGCTGTATTGTGCGAGGAATGCGTTGAGCTCATGCCGTTTGTGTCCGTGCAGTGGATTCTCGCGCTTGATGCGAAGGAACATCCAACCCTCCGCGCCTCGCAAGACGGCATCGACTTCGGACGGACCTCGAACGGTGTGCAGCGTGCGGCTGTGAATCTTGGCGAAGGAGTCACGCAGCGGAAACAGGTTGGCGACGTAGTACTTGAACTCTCCCGGAAAGAAGAACCATTCACCCAGCGATTTGGGTAGCGGGAAACTTGGATCACGTTTGATGACCACCAGCATCATCGGCAGCCCAAGCAACGCGAGAAAGGCGTATTTCCGCCAGCGCTGCATGGGATGCGTCTTCGATGTCACGGAATGCGTCTAACAGCCGTCGAGCCGGCGGGCAAAAACTTTCGGTATAAATACTCGACCGTCCCGCGCTGCTTGGTCGATAACGTCTTCGGTTTATGAACGAAAGCGAACAGGGAAAGGCCTCCGCCGACGCATCATGGTTTTGGCTTGGTCCCGGCTTTCGCATTCATGCGTCGATGAACCCTGGAGAGATACGGCGGTTGCAGGAATCCCTGAGCGTTCGCCTTGATCGTGGGCCGGGCGAGCCATCGAAGACGAAGCGATACAGCTTCGGATCGAGCCTTTCGTATGGCCGCTGAGGAACAAGCGGTTTCACGGACCGCGAAACGGAGGCGATTCGCGTTGGCGGCAATCGGATTGGGTTTGATCCTCGCAGTGCTGCTGGCGGAGATCGTCGCCAGGTTGATGGGGGAGAAACCTTTTCATGCGGCCATGCCGGTCTGGGAACAGAATCCGGAGCAACCAATCTATGTGGCCATTGAGGAAGGTGGTTACCGGCATTCGAGTGGTCGGGTGCGGATCGACATCGTTCCTGAATTTGGCTGGACGATGACGCATGATGAGGAGGGCTTGCGCGTTACCGGAACCAATGCGGTGAGCAACCGAGATCAGCTTTGGTTCATGGGCTGTTCGCTCACGCATGGTTGGTCGTGCAGCGATGAGGAGACTTATCCCTGGATCGTGCAGCAGGCCCTGACCAACTACGCTGTCGTCAATGGTGGCACGAGTGGATACGGCACGATTCACTCGCGGTTGATGTTTCAGGATCTGCTCGCCAAACGCGGTAGACCGAAAGTTGTGGTTTATGCCTACGGCCGGTT
>JBMYQZ010000503.1:0-4496 GCA_049601855.1 Limisphaerales bacterium
GGTGTCGCACTTGAGCAGGGCCATCTGCTTCTCGGGGTCGATGGTTTCCAACTCCGCCTCCGTGCGGATCAGGTTGCGGTCGCGATCTTGCAGGACCAGGAGTTTTTCGATGACTTCCAACATTCGGTTGCGGCGGAGACTATCGACGGCCTCAATGCAAGTCAATCTGCCCGGTTGACAAACTTTGCAAATCGACTATGGCCCCTGAAAACTGGGAGATTTGACTCTCGCCAGACTCCGTAAATATTTTGAACGAAACCACTTGCGGCATTTCCAAGTCTGCAAATACGAAAAGCTTCATATGATGAAAATGGGACAAATCAGAACATCGCTACTCACCCTCGGACTCTGCGGCCTAGTGGTCGCCAAACCTGGCTTCGCCAGCGCGGCAGACGAATCACCGCTCGCGTTTGCCAAGAAACTGAACCAGGCCTTCGTGCAAGTGGTCGAGAAAGTCTCACCATCCGTGGTGGTGATCAAAGTGACGCAAAAGGCCAATGCCCAAGGGCGAATGAATCTCCGTGAGAATCCGTTCTTCGAGTTCATGCCGGAAGACATGCGAGAAAGAATGCGTGAGCGGATGGAGAATGCGCCGCGGCCAGAGGGCCAAGGCTCGGGATTTGTCATCCGCAAGGATGGCTACATCCTGACCAACCGGCATGTGGTGGAGAATGCTGAAAAGATCCGGGTCGTGCTCCAGACTGGCCGCGAATACGACGCGACGGTGCAGGGCTTGGATCCGGAGTCCGATCTCGCTGTCATTAAGGTCGATGTGACCGGTCTGCCGGCCGTGAAGTTTGGCAGCTCAGACAAGACGAAGGTCGGCGAATTCGCCATCGCGATCGGCGCGCCGTTCGAACTGGACTACAGTGTGACCATCGGGCACATCAGCGCCAAGGGACGGGCCATTCATGCCACGCGCGAAATGAGCGATGCGGATTTCATCCAGACGGATGCCAGCATCAATCCCGGCAACTCCGGTGGTCCGCTCGTGAACATTGACGGCGAAGTCATCGGGGTGAACACGATGATTCGTGGCATCGGCACGGGTATCGGTTTCTCGATTCCCTCGAAGTTGGCGAAAGAGATTTCCGACAGCCTGATCGAGCACGGCAAGATGACGCGCGCCTGGCTCGGGATTTCGGTTTCGACCTTGCGGGAAGATCCGGAGGTCGAGGGAATGTATCCGGATCTCGAGAACGGCGTCGTTGTGAAAGAAATCCTCCGCAATGGTCCGGCGGCGGGTTCCAAACTGCGTCCGGCCGATGTCATTCTCGAAGTGGCTGGCAAGCGCGTGATCACCAGTCAGCAACTGATCAACGAAGTGCGCAATCAGAAGATCGGCGCTCCGCTGAAATTGACGGTGCATCGTCGTGGCAAGGAACTCGACGTGACGGTGAAGCCGGGCGAGCGTCCGGAAGCGAAGGACCTGCTCGCGAGGAGTATGCGCAATGGTAATCGCTCACGTCCCACCGCTCCGCAACGGGAGAAGGAACTTGGGCTGGTGCTGGAAGATCTTTCCGCGCAGCTGGCTCGCCAGGCTGGCGTGGATGCCGGTGTGCTGGTATCCGAAGTTGCGGAAGACAGTGCGGCGGCTGCCCGCGGGATTTCACCCGGAGACGTCATTACCGAGATCAATCGTAAGGAAATCGCTTCGGTTTCCGACGTTCGTGAGGCGCTTCGTGGTGCCGATCTCGTCGATGGCGTGGTGGTTCATTTTGTCAGCGACGGTACGAGCAAGTTCCGGGTTTTGAAAAAGCGCTGATCCTGAGTGGGATAGCATACGCAGCAGCCAAAGGGCGGCCCAAGGATTGGCCGCCCTTTTTCCGTGTGAAAGAGCAAGAGGGAATGAACTATTCCTCCGCGAGGCAATAGAGGTGTCTTTCGCCGCGAAGGTAGAGCTCTTTGCCGGCCAACGCGGGAGAGGCGCTGAATTTCTCGTCGAGCCGATTCACGGAGCGGAAGCTGAGTTTTCGGTTCTCGAACCCATACACGATCGTGTTTCCGCTGCGGTCGGCGATGTAGATTTTTCCATCAGCAGCGACCGGGGAGGCAAACACCTCACGAATGCCAGGGATGCGGTAGGGGCCTTCGACGTTCTTTCCGGTGACGGTGTCCACGATCGAAATGATGTTCTGGTTGTGGCGGAGGAAGAAGAGGGTGTCGTCGACCAACAGCGGTGAGGGGACATACGGAGTGAGGCGGTTGAGCTTCCAGACGACGTTGGTGGAATCCGTAATGTCGCCTTGGGAGCCTCTGAGCCGGATGGCGAGCATGGCCTGCCAGTCGTAGCTGTTGGCGGCGAAGACCATCCCCTTGGCGGACACGGGGGTGGCGACGACGTTGCGGGACAGACCGCGGCATTCCCAGATGACTCGTCCAGTCTTCAGATCGTAGCCACGCACGGCACCGGTGGCGCTGACAATGATCTGCGTCTTGCCTTCGTGTTCCACGATCAGCGGCGTGGACCAGGAAGTCATTTCATCTCGTTTGACCTTCCACAGCTGTTTGCCGATACGGGTATTGAAGGCCATGAGGTAGGATTGCTTCTGGTGATCCCAATTGAGCACCAGGGTCTCACCGTGCAGGGCAGGGGAGCTGCCTTCCCCGTGGGCATGGCGCGTCTCCATTTTTCCGAGGTCTTTCTCCCAGTTAACCTTGCCGTTGAGGTCCAAGGCGTACAAGCCGCGGGAACCAAGGGACACGTAGAGTTGTTTGCCGTCGGTGATGGGCGAGTTGGAAATCAGGCTGCCAGTATAGTGACCGCCTTCGTGCGGGTAGCCTTCCCAAAGTGTCTTTTCCCAAAGGACTGCTCCGTTCTTGCGGGCAAAGGCTTGGATCACGAAACGATGTTTCTGAATGACCGGATAATTGTCGTGAGCGCCCTCGACGCCGGTGTAGACCGGTTCGCGCTTGGGACCGAAAGCCACCGCGGAAAGAACGAACACGCGATCATCCCAGACGATCGGGGCGGCGTGTCCGAGCCCGGGCAGTTTCTTTTTCCAACGGACGTTGTTCGTCTCGCTCCAGGATTCCGGAGGCTTTGCCCTGGGCGAGACTCCGGTCGCTTCGGGACCGCGCCATTGATGCCAGTTATCGCGAAAGTCGGTAGCGGCGGAGAGAAAGCCGCAGCTGGCGAGCAGGAGCAGGGCGCGCAGAGCGATCATCGCTTCTTGTTCTTGGCGGGCCGGTAGCCGGGATTGGGACGCGGGATCTTGGCGCCCATCTTACGCAGGCCAGCCATCAGACGTCCGTCGAGTTGCTTGACGAGAGCGGGTTTGCTTTCGGCAAGGTTCTTGGTTTCACCGGGATCGTTCTTCAGGTCGTAGAGTTCGTTGATGCCCTCGTAGAACTTGATCAATTTGTGATATCCCTTGCGGATGATGCTGTAAGGACCGGGGGCGTGACGATAGTGTGGGAAGTGCCAGAACAGTTCGTCACGTTCAAGGGATTGTTTCCCTCCGCTCTGGAGATGGGAAACCAGTGAAGTGCCGTCGATGGCATGCGATTGGGGAATCTTGATCGCCGCGGCTTCGAGGATGGTCGGGAGGATGTCGACGGAGCTGATCGGTTGCTTGGAAAGCTTGCCGGCCGGTACCGTTCCGGGCCATCGCACAATGAAGGGAACTCGAATGCCGCCCTCATAGGCGTAGCCTTTGCCGGAGCGCAGCGGGGCATTCTCCGTGGGAGCGCCATTTCGATCCAGACCGCCGTTGTCGGAGGTGAATATGACCACGGTGTCATCCGCGAGCTTGAGTTCATCGAGCGTCTTCAGCACGGACCCGACGCAATCATCGACCGATTCAACCATCGCGGCGTACTTCGCGTTGACGTCTTTCTTGCCTTCCTTCCGGTATTTGGCAGCGACATCCTCCAAGGCTTGGATCGGTGTGTGTACGGCGTAATTCGCGATGTGCAGGAAGAACGGTTGGTCCTTCCACTGGCGGATGAGTTCGACGGCTTCCTCGGCTTCTCGATGGGTCAGATACTGGCCTTTCTTGCGGCCGGGTAGGTGAGGGATGCCATTGCGGATCATCTCGTGTTTGTGTCGCGGATTGTTGAAAGGATCGAAGTAGGAGGGCGGTTGGCCATAGTCGCAGCCACCTCGGTTTTCGGTGTAGCCTTGACCGGTTGGGTACCAGGCGTTGTCTCCGAGGTGCCACTTGCCGATGTGAGCAGAGGCGTAGCCCTTCGGTTTGAGAAATTCCGCGATCGTTTTCTCCTCACTCTCGAGCCAGAAGGGATTGGGCGGGCAGATTAATTTGCGATTCGGACGGGCGAGCCAGTCCGTCGGATTCTTTTCCGGAGTTCCCATGCTGCCGCGTTGAAAGCGTGAGCGAATCCAATCGGTGACGCCGGTCCTTCCCGGATAGCGGCCGGTTTGAACCGCGGCGCGGGTCGGGGAGCAAACCGCACAGGCCGCGTAAGCATCGGTAAAACGAATCCCCTCCGTCGCCAGCCGATCGACGTTTGGCGTGCGGTAGTAATCGCTGCCT
>JBMYQZ010000504.1:0-4489 GCA_049601855.1 Limisphaerales bacterium
TCCGCGATGTCGTCGTAGAGTCCGTTGCGGGAGCTTTCCGTGGGGATGATATTGATCCACTTGGCGGCGGAGACCGGATCTTGGTCAGCCAGGTAATTGACCGCGCGGGAAACGGCGGAATTCTTGGCCGCACTGGGCGGTTGATTCTCGAGCCAGACGAGGCTGTTGGCGGCATCGTTGCGGCTCCAGGCACTGGCGACGGCGGTGATGAGATCGTTGCGCTGTTTGCCGGCTGGAAGGCCATCGGCATAGGCGGCGGATTGCGGATCCTGGGCGGCCCAAAGACTGGCGACGTTGCGCATGGCGCGTTCGCGGTCGGCGCCGTTTTGGAGGTTCTCGGCCCAGCTAAGGGCGCCGTTCAAATCGGTCTTGGCCCAACTGGAGGCAATGGCACTGAAGGCCTCAGTCCGGGTGGAGCCGGTCAGGCCCGAGGCAACTTGCACGGCGGTGTTGGGATCGCGGGCGGCCATTTCACCGAGGACAGCGGTCATGGCGTAGCGACGACTGTTGTTACGCGGGAGGGTTTGGACGAAAGCCAGCGCTGCCTGCGGATCCTTTTGCGCCCATTCGCGGGCGAGGCTGCGAAAGGCGTTGTCACGTTGGCTGCCGGCCGGGAGTTTCATGATCTCCTGCGCGGCGGCGTTGGGATCCGCCAGGCTCAGAGACGTCAAGACCGTTGGCAAAGGTCCGCGCGTGCTCGAAGAAGTCAGTCCCTCTTCCCGGATGAAGGCGATCGCCTGGGCCGGGTCTTGTTCCGCGATCGCGGGCAAAATCGCCGCCGCGGCAACCTTGCAATTGGATCCACCGGGCATCTGCTGCACATAGGCAAGGGCGGCGTTCAGATCCATCCGCGCCCAACCTCGGACTACCGAGCCGATGGCGTAAGACTGACTGGCGGTGATTCTTTGGGCGTAAGCCAGGGCAGCGGCGGGATCCGTCTCTGCCCACATCGGTAGCAAGGCGTAAGAAATCATGTAGCCGTAGGATCCGTTCACGCGGCTGCGCAAACGTTCCATCAATTCAGCGACCTGATGCGGCCGCACATTGCGGACCGCATCGGCGACATTGGCCATGCGCTGGGTGGAACTGCTGGTGGTCAAGGCGGCATGCACGCGGCGAACGACGAGGTCGAGATTGGCCTCGTCGGAGGTCACGACCGGCTCGGGCGCGGCACGCTCCGTGCGGGTGCGGGCGATGGCCGGGGTTGGATTCGGCTCGGACGGTGTCGACTCAACGACGGGAGCAGGGACAGCAGCGGACTTCTGTCCAAGCTTGTAGCCCCCGAAAAGTCCGGCGAGGACGAGGAAAGCGGTGACGGCTTTGGCGTTCATGACGGGTAGTCTTCGAAACTACTCTGACTGATGGCGGATACAAGCCACCAAACGTAAGACAAATGTCAGTCTGAAATGTTAGATAATCGCTACCCGAGTGGCGAGGGCGGCCCGGTCCAGGGAATCCGATGAACTTGCCAATCCAGCGGCGCGGGGTCCTCCAGATCCAAATCCACCGTCAGGAACCCACCATCTTTGAAGGCCTGGATTCCCGTTGGCGACGGGCAGAGCACGACCTTGAACGGATCCCATGACTTCACCTTGCGCAGGGCGCGGGTGATGCGGCTGATGGTCATGCCGGCGAAATTTACCTCGGGCGTGATGCCACCAATGCGATAGGCGGTGTTGAGGATGAACTGCGAATGCAGGTGACCCAACACGGTTTGCTCGATGCGCCCCCATTGCGATCGGACGGAAGGGATCTGGGCGAGAAACGGCAACGCCGTCGGGTCATGACAGAACAGAATGACCCTCTCTCCTCGTTCGAGTTTCTGGAATGCCGCGTCGATCTCCGCGATGTGCTGATCGCGCAAGGCCCGCCATTCCTCCTGCTCCCCGGCCAGTCCTTCACGGATCATCGCGTCCAAGGCAATCAACGTGGACGTCACGCCCATGACTACGTAAGGACCGCGCTTGATCTTCCAGAAGCGCTTCAGCTTCAGCCGATCAACACAACGCCGAAAACTCTCGAGGCGCAATCCGCCGGCACCGCCCACGAGACTCTTTTTGCCCAATTCGTGATCACCCATGGTCTCGTACAACTTGCGACCAAATTGCCCCCGCAATTTGTCGAGGCAGATCTCCGCGCTTTGAAACGCTGCGTCATCCGCCAATCCGATGAAACCCGAGTCGCAGGAAAAATCACCGTTGGCCACCACCAAGTCCGCCGAACCGCACATCTCGAAGAACCAATCGAGAAAGTGATTGTGCGCCAACGGATCCTTCAACCACAGGTTGTCGCGGTAGAGCTTGAGAAAGAGACGTTGAATCGGATTGGTCGAAGTCCGTCCTTCATAGCCGACCCGTGTCTGCTCCTCCGGTCCGGCGTAATGAATGTCGCTGACGACCAGAAGTTTCAGCGGCTTGCCCATGGAAGGAATTGTCTCAGGCGGCCGTGGCGGCCAGCTCTTCCTCGAAGTCGACGATCTGGCGGAGCTGGGCCAGGAACCAGCGGTCGATGAAGCAGTGGTCGAAAATCTCGTCGTCGGTCATCCCGGCGCGCATGGCGTGGCGGATGAAGAAGATGCGCTCGGCGGTGGGGACACTGAGTTTGCGGATGATAAGATCGCGCGGAAGGATGTCCCGGTCGCCGTAGGTGACGCCGTCGATCCGCCAGGGCTTGCCGTCGCCTCCAAGACCTGAGCGTCCAATCTCCAAGGAGCGCAGGGCTTTCTGCAAACTTTCCTTGAAGGTGCGGCCAATGGCCATGACTTCGCCGACCGCTTTCATCTGGGTGGTGAGCGTCGGGTCGGCCGCGGGAAACTTCTCGAAGGCGAAACGAGGAACTTTGGTGACGACGTAGTCGATGCTGGGTTCGAAGCTGGCGGGGGTTTCGCGGGTGATGTCGTTGGGGACTTCGTCGAGGGTGTAGCCAACCGCAAGTTTCGCCGCCAGCTTGGCGATGGGGAAACCGGTGGCCTTGGAAGCAAGTGCGGAACTGCGGCTGACGCGCGGGTTCATCTCGATGATGATCATGCGTCCGGTATCCGGATGGACGGCGAGCTGGATATTGGAGCCGCCGGTTTCAACGCCGACCGCGCGGATCACCGCAAAGCTGGCGTTGCGCATGATCTGGTATTCCTTGTCCGTCAAAGTCTGGATGGGGGCGACCGTGATGGAGTCGCCGGTGTGGACGCCCATTGGATCGAAGTTCTCGATCGAGCAGACGATCACGCAGTTGTCGTTCTTGTCCCGCATGACCTCCATCTCGTATTCCTTCCAACCGAGGCAGGATTCTTCAATCAGGACCTCATTGGTCGGCGAAAGGTCCATCCCGCGTTTGGTGATGGTTTCCAGTTCCTCCTTGTTGTAAGCGATGCCACCGCCCGTCCCCCCCAAGGTGTAGGCCGGGCGGATGATCAGCGGATAGCGGCCGATCTTTTCCACGACTTTCCAGGCTTCGTCCATGTTGTGCGCCGTGCCACTACGCGGGACGTCGAGGCCGATGCTGAGCATGAGATCCTTGAAAATCTGCCGGTCTTCACCCCGCTTGATGGCATCCGGCTTGGCTCCAATGAGCTCAATGCCGAGGCGGTCAAGGGCGCCGGATTCGTGCATGGCCATGGCGGTGTTGAGCGCGGTTTGTCCACCGAGGGTTGGAAGCATCACGAGTTTGCCTTCGGCTCCCATGCGTTTCATTTCCTCCTGCTCGCGAACAATGATCTTCTCAACCGCTTCCGGCGTGACCGGCTCGATGTAGGTCCGATCGGCAAATTCCGGGTCGGTCATGATGGTCGCGGGGTTGGAATTCACCAACACTACGCGGTAGCCCTCCTCCCGCAGCGCCTTGCAGGCCTGCGTCCCGGAATAGTCGAACTCGCACGCTTGCCCGATGATGATCGGACCCGCGCCAATGATAAGGACAGAGTGAATATCGGACCGTTTCGGCATAAAAGTCGGCAGAGTGAATAGGAAATCCGCCGGCTTGTCAGTGGATAATTTTCCACAAGGGTTTCCCGGTCAACCACTGGCATCCAACAGGCCCCGGATGTAACCGTAGGCGAAGAGGCGACCTTTCATCGTGTATCCGGGTTCACCGTCGTCCTCACCCTCCAACTGCGGAACGTGATCGGGACGAATGGGACCATTGAAACCGGCTTTGCGGAGGGCGCGAATGGCGGCGGCCATGTCGGTGGGGCCGTTGTCGTGGAAGGTCTCGGTGAAACTTTCAGCCGTTCCCCGCGCGTCGCGAAAATGAACATAACTGATGTGCAGCCCCAGTCGGTGAATCGTTTTCGGAATGTCGACGCCCATGGTCGCAAATGTGCCTTGGCAAAAGCAGATGGTGTTCCGGGGACTGGGAACCAGCTTCACGAGTCGCTCGAACGCCTCCGCCGAATTCATGATCCGGGCGCGGCCATTGAACACCGGCAAGGGTGGATCGTCCGGATGCATAGCCAGGGTGACACCGCATTCCTCTGCCACCGGGGTGACCGAGC
>JBMYQZ010000505.1:0-4485 GCA_049601855.1 Limisphaerales bacterium
CGGGCAATGTGATTATTTTCGCTGCTCCATGTCGGTTCGAGACGGCAGACTTCGGGGTCATCTCCAACCAGAGTCTGAAATCGTTTTCGATACCCATCGCTGTAGTTGGCGACATCCGACGTGATGGCGTCGGTCAGCCGCTTTGTCTGTTCAGACAATCGGTCAATGACCGGATTGATTGCCAACCGCGCTGGAGCAGGCAACGGCTCAGCACCAGCTCGCATCATCGCGTGAATGCCGAACGGATCGGCCCCTGCAAAGGTTCCATGGACCAGCACAACTTTCCGCACACCCACCTGAGTATGCAGATGCCCGAAGTCGAGACTCTGTACCGCATCCCTATCAAGCTGTAACACGACCGGGGGGACCACTGGTCGAGTTGGATAGGATTGATGCCGAAAGCCATTTTGCCGAGGCATGTGCCACTCCTGAAGCTCCTGAACCAGTTGATCCGGCACATTTTGACCGATACTCGAGCTGTTATGTCAGTGGCATTACTGTTGCCAGGACCAGTGTCATCGCCATGCTGACGATTCCGAGCACAATCAACAAAGGAGTCCAGGTTTGAAGCCCTTCTTTCTCAGTCAGTCCGCCCATCTTGGAGAAGATCCAGAAGCCGCTGTCGTTCATCCACGAACCAATGAGGCCCCCCCCGCCGATCGCAGTGGCGAGATAGACGGGATGGAACGGCAACTGCGTATCTCCCAGCATGGCGGCCATCATGCCGGAGGTCGTGATGACGGCGACCGTGGTTGAGCCTTGGGCGAATTTCAACAAGGCGGACACGCCGAAGACGAAAGGCAGGAGCATCAATCCGGTCTGGGTTTCACCACTTGTGAACATGTCCTGAATGGCCGGTCCTACCTGCGCGACTTTGAGCATTCCACCGAAGGCGCCGCCCGCGGCCGTGATGAGAATGATGACACCGGCGCTCATCAGCCCGTCTTCCATCATCGCCGCGAACTTGTCGCGGGACGGTTGGCATTGATTGAGATAAAGCAGCACGGCGAACGCGGCCGACGTCATGAGAGCGAAGTTGGGATTGCCAAACAGGCCGGTGTAAGGGGCGAGGTCGATGGCGAAGGCCTGGAGGTTGAATCCAAAGACGTCGGCGAGCCCGGCACTCTTGGCGAGTTGCTTGGTGATGGTGTTCACCGAGATCATGAGGACGGGGAGGACGATCGGAATCAATGCCGGGATCAATCCCGGCAGTTTGGATTCGTCGACGGCTTGGTTGTCTTCGGAATCCTCATCGTCAAGCTGCAAGGACGGTTGGATGTCCATGTTTTTGTCCATCCAACTGGCGCAGAGGAGTCCCATGCAAGCGGCGGGAAAACCGACGGCCAGCCCCATCAGGATCATCATGCCGACATCGACGTTCAATTGTTCGGCCACCAAGAGCGGACCCGGGGTCGGCGGAACGACCGTGTGGGTCACGGCCGCCCCGGCGGAAATCGCCAGAACATATTTCAAGTAGTTCTTTCTGGTCGAACGGAAGAGCGAGCGGGCGAGGGGAACCAGGAGATAGAACACCGTGTCGAAGAACACGGGGATCGAGAGGACGAACCCGCTGGTCGCCAAGGCGGTGCCACTGCGCTTTTCGCCCATGGCCGAAAGGAAGGTTCGGACAATCCGATCGGCAGCGCCGCTGTCCATCATGCACTTGCCGATCAACGCGGCCATGGCGATCACGATGCCGATATTGCCCGCCGTGGCCCCGAAGGCCTTGGCCATGCGGATGATCTGAGCGCCGGGTTCGACTTCCGATGGATTCACCGGCGCCAGCAGACTCACGGCGGTGGCAGCCAGGATAAGGGCGACGAAGGCGTTGACTTTGAAGCGGACGATGAGTCCAACAACAATGGCGATGCCGATTGCCAGGATGGCCAATGGGTGGATTTCCATGGCCGGGATCAAAAAGGCAGCAACGCCTGGCGTCAATGATGCGGAACAACAAAAAAACCCGCGGGAATTCCCGCGGGTTTTGAAAAATCGGATAGGCTTGGATTTATTCGCCGTCGTCGCCGATTGCTTCGACCGGGCAGCCTTCCATGGCTTCCACGCACTGGGCGGCTTCTTCGTCGCCTTCGGGCTGTTTCATGACGAAGGAGTAGCCGCCGTCATCATTGCGGGTAAAACAGGTGGGAGCGGTCTCACGGCACAGGTCGCAGTCGATGCATTGGTTGTCGACGTAGTATTTACCTGTTTTGTTGTCTTCGTACTTGTCTGCTAGTTCAGCCATAGGTCGTATCCAGTATTTCTGGGGCGCAATTGATAGGTGCGAGAATCCGGGTTGGCAAGCCCGTTCTGGCAGTTTTCAGTTCTGCTTGATGAAGTCGGTAGTTGGTTTAGCAGGCGTAATCACAGGCTTTTCGCAGACTCTCGGTGATTGACCTCGACGCGGCCCTCCTCAATACCATCCCGGCATGAACCGCCGGACATTCATCGCTGCCTCCGCTGCCATCGCGTCGGCATCATGGGCGACCAGCCCCAAGATCCGCCGTGTGGCCGTCATGGGCCACACCGGGCGCGGTAACTACGGTCATGGTCTCGACGTGGTCTGGAATGAACTCCCGAACACGCAGATCGTCGGTGTGGCCGATGCGAATGAGGCTGGGCTGAAACGCGAGGTGAAGAAGTTGAAGCTCAAGCGCGGGTTCACCGACTACCGGAAAATGCTGCGCGAGGTGAAACCGGAATTCGTCTCCGTGGCGCCAAGACATCCCGATCAACATCTGGAGATGACCCTGGCGGCGATTGAGGCCGGCGTCCGGGGAATCTATCTGGAGAAACCCTTCTGCCGCACTCCGCGCGAGGCAGATCAGATTCTGGCGGAGGCGAAGGCGAAAAACGTGAAAGTAGCGGTCGCGCACCGCAATCGTTACCACCCGGTCTTGCCAATCATCGACAAGCTCGTGGCGGACGGGAAGATCGGTCGCGTCCTGGCCTTACGCGGGCATGGACTCGGCGATCGCCGTGGCGGAGCCGAGGATCTCTGGGTGCTCGGTTCGCACATCTTCAACCTGTTCCACTACTTCGGCGGCGAGCCGAAATCGTGCTCCGGCATCCTGCTGCAAAACGGTCGGTCCGCGACGCGTCGTGACGTGAAGCCGGGTGCCGAAGGGCTGGGGCTTCTCGCCGGGAATGAGATTCACGCGCGCTGGCAGATGGAGAAGGGGTTGACTGCGACTTACACAACTTTCACCAACGACGGTTCGAACAAGAAAGGCTACGCCGCCACGCTCGTCGGAACCAAGGGCACCATCGCCATTCACATCGATCGTGATCCGGTGGCTTGGCTGAGTCCGGGCAACCCGTTTGATCCTTCTTCGAGGAGTCGGGCACGCATCCCGATCACTTCGGCTGGCTTGGGCAAGGAAGAGACGAATCCCAAACTCATCGCCACGGTTCACAATCACGTCGCGGCGATCCAAGACCTGATTGCCGCCGTCGATGAAGACCGCTCGCCCTTGTGCGACGCCAAGCAAGGAGCCGTCACCGTTGAAATGATCTGTGGCGTTTTCGAATCCCATCGCCAAAACGGCGCCCACGTCCGCCTCCCTCTCGCCGCCCGCGACCACCCGCTCGCCAAGCTATGAACGAATCGCTCCGCACTGCCGACCTCGGCGTCCTGATTGTCTACATGATTGGAGTCTTCGGACTCGGTTGCTGGTTCGCTCGCAAGAGCGGCAAGCCGGAGGAATTCATGGCCGCTGGCCGATCGCTGCCCGGTTGGGTGGTGGGCTTGTCCATCTTCGGGACCTTCGTCAGCAGTATCGGTTTTCTCGGGAATGCCGGCGCCGCTTATGGTGGCGATTGGAGCCCGTGGGTGTTCAGCCTGTCCCTACCGATCGCTGCTTTGGTGGCGGTGAAGTGGTTCATTCCGCTCTATCGTAGCGAGCAGGAGATATCCGCCTACTACCACTTGGAAAAGCGCTTTGGTCCTTGGGCGAGGACCTACGCGATGGTCTGTTACCTCCTCAGCCAATTGGCTCGGATCGGCACGATTCTCTATCTGGTGGCCCTGGCCCTCGCCCCGCTGACTGGTTGGGATGTCCGAACCATCATCATTGTCACCGGTATCCTCGTCACCCTGTATACTTTGCTGGGCGGAATCGAAGCCGTGATATGGACAGATGTGGTGCAGAGCTTCGTCCTCGTAGGCGGGGCCATACTTTGCTGCGTGATGCTGCTGACCGGGATGCCGGAGGGGTCGGGCCAATTGTTCGAAATAGCAAACCAAGAGCAGAAGTTCAGCCTCGGCAGTTTTGATCCACTGGTTTTCACCGAGGCGACTTTCTGGGTCGTCTTGATCTACGGGGTGTTTATCAACGTGCAGAACTTCGGAATCGACCAGAGTTTCGTGCAGCGCTACGCGACCGCCAAGAGCGATCGTGACGCCTCTTTCAGCGTCTGGTTTGCAGCGCTCATCCTGCCGGTAGCGATGGCAGGATTCTTTTTCATCGGCACGGGATTGTTCAGCTA
>JBMYQZ010000506.1:0-4483 GCA_049601855.1 Limisphaerales bacterium
AACTACCGCGTCGATCGCTGGCCCTCGGGCACACCCGATTGGAAGAACGCCTTCATCCCCGGCGCTTGGCTGGCTGATTGCGACAACGGCCCCTCCAAGACCTACATGGTCGACAGCAAGGACAAGGACGAAGACCACCGTTTCAAATACGAGATCACCTTCGGCAAGCGCCCCGAGTTCGAACTCTACGACCTCAAATCCGATCCCGGCCAAACCAACAACGTCGCCTACCAATCCGGTTACACCAAGATCGTCCAACAGCTGACCCGTAAATTGACCGCCGACCTCAAGGCCACCGGCGATCCCCGCGTCGTGGGCCGCGGGCAGGAAGTATTTGACGATACGAAATACCTCGGTGGCGCTCCGCTTCACCCCGATGCTCCCAAGTCCGTTCGCAAACCCAGGAAACGGGGCAAGAAGAAATAGTCAGCCTTTTTGGTTCTCACTCGTCGGAGCGGCGGAAGGGATGAAGGAGCTGGCCCCAGAAAGACGTCGGCGGACCGCCGCTGACCACGCCGTATTCTTTGGGCCATTTGCCGTGGGGGCACTTGAAGGTGCCGAAGATCATATCGATGACGGGGAGGTGGACGGCGTAATTGGCGTCGCAGTATTCGGAGTCTTTGGCGTGATGCCAGTGGTGAAACTGGGGTGTGGCGATGACGTAGCGGAGGAAACCGAAGTTCCAGCTAACGTTGGCGTGAATGGCGACGGCTTGGACGCCGACCAGGATGACGTAGGCGTTCAAGGCGGCCTCGGAGAATCCGCAGAGGTAGATCGGTACCATGACGAGTCCGCGCGTTACGAAGACTTCAACGAGGTGCGTTCGTGAGCCGGCTAGCCAGTCCATGGATTCGCTGGAATGATGCACGGAATGGAAGCGCCAAAGCGATCCGTGCAGGTGGTGGAGTCGATGGGTCCAGTATTGGAAGAGATCGGCGACGAAGGTAGCCGCGATGAACTGCAGCCAGATTGGCATGGATTGGACCGCGGTCTGAAACTTTGTGATCGCCGCCCAGCCGAACACCGTGGGTGCGAAGGAGTTGGTCCAGAGAAAGATGAATTGGATCAGGAGGTGGCTGACAAAGAAGTAGGCCAGATCGATGCGCCAACCCTTGCGGAGGACTTTCAATTCCTTGTTTAGTGCGAAAGCCTTTTCGATTGGGACGAAGATGATCATGGAGAAGACGAAGCTGATCGCGAACCAGTCGAGGCCGAAGGAGTAAGGCGTTCCGTCGATCGGTTGCAGTTCGATGCGAGAGCCGCCGAGCAGGCTGGCGAGAAAAGCCGTGCCGATTCCGAACCAGGCGAGGGTCTTCGATTGGTTGAGCACGTAGCTGATGATGCCCAGGAAGTAGGCGGTCACGAGGCACCAGAAGAGGAGCGTTCGCGCGAAGTCTTCCGAGTATGCTTTGCGGAATTCCTGGGAGGTCAGTTGCTCGGGGAAGAGAAAGCAAAGCACGCCGCACAGCGAAAGCATGCCGAGCAGGGCGGAGACGCTGCCGGAGATGATTCCCTTTCCGAATTTGAGTTCTACATCTTCTGCGGGACGATCGGGTTCAGCCATGAGCAAGAATCCTGCAACGGCCTCGTCAGACTGTCGACTGGTTTGACTCCAGGGATCTACTTGATCGGTCCGATGTAGTCAGTGGCGACCACCACGTTGTCGATGAAGAGATGTTGATCGTGTGGGGAGGGGCGGGTGCCGCCGTGGTAGACGTTCATCCAGATCTGCTCGATCTTCAGTTTGCCGTTGTGGCGAAATCGGATGTTCGTCTTTTCAAATGCCGGTCGTCCGTCGATCCAGGCGCGGAGGATTCCGTCTTTCTTGCCGGGGGTGTTCAACTTCAGGTGTTGTTCGATGCAGTACCAACGGTTGTTCTCGAGGTAGCCGCGGTAGCCTTGCTGCCAGATCCAGTTGTCGCCGTACCGGCCAGGCATGTCCGCATGATAGCAGTAGGTGCCGATCGGGGTGGTGCCGCCAAGTGGGTTGCCGGGTGGAATGGTTTGCTGGAACAGGCCGCGGGCAGACCAGCCGGTGGTGCCGTCACTCTTGCGTCCGCCCCAACCGGATCTTCCGTAGGTGCCACTGATGCCCGGCATCTTGCCTCCGCTCACGGTCTGTTTCCAATCGTCGGCGAGGCGAAGGTAATAGCGCAAGTAGATCTCCTCCGGATCACGACCGAGCTTGTCCCGAAACTTGAGGACGGCGTTGAGGGCCGTGTTCTTTCCGCGGACCAGCTTGGTTCGCATGGCCTTGCCTTGAAAGGGTTCGAATTGGCTGGAAGTGTCCTGCGCGACGGAATCGGCCATTGAGTTTCCCAGTGAGGACCATTCCTGTGCCCATCGTTGTGATTCGAATTGCGCGGCGAATATTACACGTTTGTCGTCCTGGATTCCGCGGTCGCCGGGATAGGAGTCGGCCAGCCCGGCAATTGGTTCGCTGGGCGTTGCGTCGTGTCCTTGGCTGCAACGGAAGACTCCGATCTGGGCTCTGCCGTATTGGGCATGCGTGAACAGGCGCAAGTTGGCGAACTGCAAGGAGTCGATCCGGGCTTCTTCGGGTAACTGAAAACGAATTAGGCTGTTGACGGCGTCGGCGGCTACTCGCAGTGATTGGCTGGCGCCTTGGCTTCGGTAGCTCGACTTGTCGAGTCGCGTGTCGGCTTGTGCGGTGAGGGTGATGGTTCCCTTGGCCGTCAGGAGCTCCAGGGTTGGGCGGAGATCGGTGGTTGGATGCTCGCGACTATGGAAGTCAATCTTGCCACTTCCGGCGACGGCGCGAAGAAGAAATCCCTGGTTATGATGATGGTTGTGGAGCCATCGCGATACGAGTTTCGTCACGTCCCACCGGACATGGCGACCTTGATCAGTGTCCGCAATATCAACGACCGCGAAGGCTGAATCGCCTTGCGCAACATCTTTGGCGTCGTGCCAATCGCCAAGAAGATGGCGCCAAGGAAGACGTGCGGGCTGGTTGTAGTATTGCCGGTTAGCGCCATCTCGCGAGCCTGTTCCTTCAATCCAATCCCGCTTCTGAGGCGCTGCCACACTGGCAACAACGGTCAACAGAAACAGTATTCCAGCCCGTTTCATCTCGCGAACGGCATGGATCGCTACGCGATCAACTCGTGAATCACCTGGCCGGGTTGGTTGTCGAGGAGGGTTTGTTCCTGACGGTTTCTCACGTAGGTGAGGCGTTTGGCGTCGAGGCCGAAGAGGTGGAGGAGGGTGGCGTGGTAGTCGTAGTGGTTGACGGTGCCTTCGATCGCCTTGTGGCCCCATTCATCGGTGGCGCCGTGGATGTGGCCGGCTTTGAAACCACCGCCGGCGACCCATTGGGAGAAACCGTAGGTGTTGTGATCACGACCGACACGGGAGATGCCGGTGTCGTTTTGGATGACGGGGAGGCGGCCCATTTCTCCGCCCCAATGGACGACGGTGCTGTCGAGGAGGCCGAGGGTTTTGAGATCCTTGACCAGGGCGGCGGTGGGTTGATCGATCTTGGTACAGGACGCGGGGAGGCGGGAGCGGATGCTGCCGTGGTGATCCCAATACTGGTTTTGGGTGAAGACCTGTACGAAACGGACTCCGCGTTCGATCAGGCGGCGGGCGATCAGGCAGCGGGTGCCGAAGTCCTTCGTTTCCTTCTGGTCGATGCCATACATCTTCTTGGTGGACTCACTCTCGTTGGCGATGTCCATCGCCTCGGCAGCTGCGGCCTGCATACGGGCGGCGAGTTCGAAACTGGAGATGCGGGCTTCGAGGTCGAGTTCTCCGGGACGGAGGTGGGCGTGTTGGCGGTTGAGGTCGCCAAGGAAGTTGAGGTAGTCCTCCTGCGGTTTGCCCTTGAGTTCAGCGGGCGGTTCGAGATTCAGGATGCGGGGTTCGCGGGCGCGGACGACGGTGCCCTGGTAGAGCGACGGGAGCCAGCCGTTGGTCCAGTTGAGGACGCCTTCAACGGGAAGATTGGCCGGGTCGCGCAGGACCATGTAGGCGGGCAGGTTCTGGTTGAAGCTGCCAAGTCCGTAGGTGAGCCAACTGCCAAGAGCGGGGCGGCCGCGGGTGGTCCGACCGGAGTTCATGGCGTGGATGGATTGGCCGTGATTGTTCACGCCGGTGTGCATCGAGCGGATGAGCGTGATGTCGTCGGCGATGCTGGCAAAGCCGGGAACGAGGCTGGAAAAGTCCATGCCGCTCTGGCCGTACTTGGCAAACTTCCAGAAGCTGGGGAGAACCTTGGCGCTGGCTTGGGCCGCGTTGTCGTATTTGATCTTCTCGGGGAACTGTTTCCCGGCCCATTTGTCGAGCATGGGCTTGGGATCGCAGATATCCATCTGGCTCGGGCCGCCCTGCATGAAGATCGAGATCATCGCCTTCGCGCGCGGTTCGTGATGCGTCTGCTTGGGCAGGGTGTCGTAGGAAGGGCGTTCGAGGGCGGGTTTGGCCGGGTTGGCGAGGAGTCCTTCTTTTTGAAGAAGCCAGG
>JBMYQZ010000507.1:0-4478 GCA_049601855.1 Limisphaerales bacterium
ATTCGCGAGGTTTTGTTGTCTTCGGCGACAAGCGTTCCAAGCAGAACGGCTGGGGCCACATCGCCTCGGCGCTGCCGTCCGTGTCTGGCGAGCATCTCTACGTTCCCGTGATGAACGGCACGGTCTACGTCATTCGTTGGAATGCGAAGAAACTCACCGAACAGGCGATCGTTTCCGTTAATGATCTCGGCCCCGCCGGCCGTTCCTTCAACCGTGCCGGTATCGCCTTCGCCAACGGTCGCGCCTACGCGCATACCATCCGCGAATTGATCTGCATCGGGAAATAGTTCGAACTGCCATTTGCGTCGTCGATGAACGTGTGGAACTTTCCCGGCCGAAAGGAGCGCCGGGCGATTTCGATCCAACTGGCCAACACACAAGATGAATGCAAAGGAACTGATGAAGCTGGTTGTCCCCATGGGGGAACCGGTGAAGATTGCGATCAGCCTCGTGGCTGACTTCGCGCTGTCCGGCAGCAAGAAGCATTGGATGGAGAAGGAAGTGGCGGCGATTGTCGCGGCGCCGGAGGAGTTCATCGCGGACCAACAGCGCGGCCGCTTGGCACGTGCACTGATAGACCACCAGGCAATCGTGCGATCTGAGGCGGTGCCTTACGAACAATGGGGCAAGGACCTCGACGTGGAAGCGGTGAATCAAATGGACCGGGCATGTTACTTGCCGGTGTCCGTCGCGGGCGCGCTGATGCCCGACGCTCACCTGGGTTATGGCCTGCCGATCGGCGGCGTGCTCGCGACCGAAGACGCGGTGATTCCCTACGCCGTCGGCGTGGACATCGCCTGCCGCATGAAGATGACCGTCCTTGACCTGCCGGTGAAGGACTTTCAACGCAAGTCAGACCGCCTGCAGGGCGCGATCGAACGCGAAACCCGTTTCGGCATGGGCGCCTCATTCAAGAAGCGCCGCGAACACGATGTGCTCGACAAGGATTGGACCGTCAGCCCGATCACCAAGCGTCACAAGGACAAGGCCTGGTCGCAACTCGGCACGAGCGGCAGCGGCAATCATTTCGTCGAATTCGGGCTGTTCGAAGCCAAGGAGCAGATCGGCGATCTCGCTCCGGGGAATTACGTCGCGCTGTTGAGTCACAGCGGCAGCCGCGGCGTCGGCGCTCAGGTGTGCAATCACTACAGCAAGCTTGCCAAGCAGGCGCACGAGGATCTGCCGAAGGAACTGATCCACCTGGCCTGGTTGTCACTCGACCAGGGAGACGGTAAGGAGTACTGGGCAGCCATGAATCTCATGGGCGAATACGCGGCCGCCAACCACGCCTGCATTCACCGTCACGTGGCCGAAAACCTCGGCTTCGAAGTTCTGTTGGATATCGAAAATCACCACAACTTCGCGTGGAAGGAATCGCACGTGGTCAACGGCGAGAAGCGTGACGTGATCGTCCATCGCAAGGGCGCGACACCGGCGGGCAGCGGTGTGTTGGGAATCATCCCGGGATCCATGGCCACACCGGGATTCGTCGTCCGCGGCAAGGGCAATCCGGTCTCACTGAACTCGGCATCCCACGGTGCCGGACGCGTCATGAGTCGCAAGAAGGCGTCGCAAACCTTCAGGTGGAATGACGTGAACCCCGTGTTGAAAGACCGCGGAGTGAAGTTGATGTCTGCCGGGCTCGACGAAGTGCCGGGTGTTTACAAGGACATCCACGAAGTCATGGAGGCCCAGACCGACCTCGTCGACATCCTCGGCCAGTTCGATCCCAAGATCGTCAAGATGGCTCCTCACGGCGAACGCCCGGAGGACTGAGCCCGCCTCACAAGCGATCGATGATCGCGCTGAGCGTTTCCGGGGAGCAGCCTTCGAGTCGGTTGTTGCCGTACAGATGTACGGTTCGCCCGTCCTTCATTCGCTTGATGAGACAGGCGGCCGCCTCGCGGGTTGGTTCCTGGATGTCCCGCAGGACCTTGTAGGGCGAGAACTTCTTCACGGCATTGGCGTAGGTGCGACCGGGCTTCAACAACAGTCGGCTGCCCGTGTGAAGGTCGGCCAGACGGTCGCCCACCCGTTTCAATTGTTCGGCGACGGGCGGCATATGCGTCCAACTGTTGAAGATGTGACCGACGCCACGTCGTTCCAGGAGATTGAAGTAATCGTCGTCGAGCAGTTCCTCATCGCGGATCTCGGTGGCAAGTTTCCAGCCCTTGGGGAGTCCGTCGAAGAATGCATCGAGCTGGTTCAGAAATGCTTCGTGATCGCGTACCGGCATTTGCGGGAACTGAAACATGATGATCCCCACTTGATCTCGAATCTGTTCGCATGGTCCCAGGAATCGTTCGGCGAACAGCTCCGCGTTCAGGAAGTTGTTGTTCGGTGATCCGGCTTTTTCACCGTAGCGCGGCAAGGCGGAGAAGCGTGGGGTGGTGATTTCCTCGGTCACCTTGAATCCGAATTGAAAAGACGTCGGCACCTTGTCGGCCCAACTGGTCAGCTGCTTCTCCGATGGGAACTGATAGAAGCTGGCGTCTACTGACACGGACGGAAAGGTCTCTGCATACTCCGCCAGACAATCGTCGTTGAATCGTTTCTGAGAGAACCGACCCTTCCAGGTATACCGGCTGCGGGTGTAGAGGAGGTCGATCCATCCTTCGTACTTCCATGATGATGTGCCTAGGAACACGCCTTCCTTTGCCAATCGCCCGGTCCCTTCCCGCAGCTTCGACCGCAGCGGGCTTTCACTCTCCGGTAACAACGAGAGCTGGACGTTCATGTCCAAATTCTGCCTTCGGAAAACCGCAACCAAAAGTCTCAAAAAACATGGGAACGAGATTCACTATTTGAGTTCGTATCCAGCGAAGGCTGGGCGGGATGGAGTTCGGCTAATTGAGCCGGGCGTTGGCGTCGCGAGGTATTCCTTGCGCAAGGAACTCAAGCGCATTGCCCCCGCGATACGCGGGATGATCCCTACACTTCGATGGCTTCGCCTGGGCCCGGTTGGCAGACCGTGGTTCGCGGATACGTCGATCTGATGTTCTCGGCAAACCACGTTCGAGCCTCTTCGTCGCCGTGACCGAGCACCACCTTGCGAGGCTCCACCCGTCCCACGAAGTCGAGCAACTCGTCCCGATCGGCATGCGCGGTCAAGTCGAACTGCTCCACCCGGCAGCCGTGGGTGATTTCGCCGTAAGCTTCGCTGTAGAAGAATTTCTCGTCCGGTTGCGTTGCTCGGAGGCGGCCGCCGGGGGTGTCCGGGTCGGCGTAACCGACGAAGAAGATTCCGTGACGTTTGTCCGCCAACATGCGCGCGGCGATGACGTGGGCCGCCGTGTTTTCGCTCAGCATTCCCGCGGTCATCACGAACAGGCGACCCTTGTTGAGTTTCATGTTTTCCGCCTGGCGCGGATCCACCACGTTTATGTCCAGCGCATCGTTGAGTTCGAGGTTGGAGTGATTGCGATTCACCCGGTGCGCTTCCAAGTCGTAGATCTCCGTGAACACCCGGCCCAGTCCGCCGATAAAAACCTGCTGATGTTTCAGGCGACTTTCCTTCATCGCCAGGGCCAGCACGGCGAGCATTTCTTGCGTGCGACCGAGCGCAAACGAGGGGATCAACACCGAACCACCGCTGCCCTGTACCTCGTTGATGCTGTCGATCAGGCGATCGATCTCCGAATCACGGGTGACTGACGGATCAGGTGCGCGATTGCCGCGGGTTGTCTCCATGATCAGCACGTCGGCCTTCACATCTTCAAACCGAGCGCCGCGCAGGATCGTTTGATCGCGGAAGCAGACATCGCCGGTGTAGAACAAGGACTCAGATTCACCACGAACCATGATGCCCGCGGAACCGAGTGCGTGACCGGCGTCGTGAAATTCCAACGTCGGTGAACCTTCCCCTTTCTTCAGTTCCTCGAAGGCTGCCCATTCGATCTCTCGATTGTAGCGGTAGCCCTTAAAGACTGACGCAATGTCATCCACTTCGCGGTGCGAAAAGAGCGGGTATTCCGTGATTCCCAACTCATCCCGCTGCCGCTTCATCACGTTCACCGAATTATGCAGCACGCGTTCCACCAGGAAGTAGCTCAATTCACTCATCAACACGTGCGCCCGCGGATTGTCGCGCACGGCGATCGGGAGAGAACCCACGTGATCGTGATGACAATGCGTGATTGCAATGGCGTCCAACGGTTCGTCGTGGATCAGCTTGTAGAGCGGCAAAGAGGGATAACCGTCGCGTTTCGGATGCGTTCCCGCATCCATCAACAAACGGTGCCCATCGATCTCCGCCAGCCAGGCGCTGGCCCCGATATCGCTGTCCGGATTGAGATTCACGATCCGCATTTCGGCGAGAGCTTGTGGGCGCTGACCGCAATTGCAAGGCATTCGGATGCGAATAAAATTTTGTTGAAAATCCTCGCAATGTTGTTTGATTGGCGGGTTTTCCCTTGCGAGACGGGGAAGGGGAGTGTTACAAGCCCGGAAGTAATGGCTGCCATCGGCCGATTTCAAAA
>JBMYQZ010000508.1:0-4454 GCA_049601855.1 Limisphaerales bacterium
TATCAGTTACATCAACGCCCACGGCACCTCCACGCCGCAGGGTGACATCTGCGAAGCCAAGGCGGTCAACAACGTCTTCGGTGATCACGCCAAGAACGTCGTGGTCAGCTCCACCAAGGGCGCCACGGGTCATCTCCTTGGAGCCGCCGGTGCCACTGAGATGGCCCTCTGTGCGAAGGCGATCGAAAAACAGATTGCTCCTCCCACCATCAACGTGGACGACCAGGATCCCGAATGCGCCATCGACTGCGCGAAGGACGGCGCTCGCGAGATGTCGATCAATGCGGTTCTGAACAACTCCTTCGGTTTTGGCGGTCACAACGCCACCATCGCCGCCAAGAAGTTTGTCGGCTGATCAGGTAGCAACCTCCCACCCGCTGCAGGACCCCAAGGCCGTAGGACGGACATTCCTGTCCGTCTCGTTGGATGTGAATTCTTCGAATGGCCACGTCTGACCCGACGGACAGGAATGTCCGTCTTACGGATGATCGTTCAGTTCCGCACGACGCGATTTCCAAATCCCAATCAGCGGACGGACGATCAGTAGCAGGCAGATCACGATGAACCAATTCCCGCGACGCCAGTAATACGTCGTCACCGGTTGTTTGGGGATCGCGACCTCGAATTCCTTGATGCCGGCGGCGTAAGCCGATCTTCCATCGGGATAGCCGGATCCGTAAACGCGTCCCATCGGATCCACCCAGCAGGTGATCCCGTTGTTCGCGCACCGAATCAGTGGCCGCCCCGTTTCCACCGCGCGGAACAACGCATTGGCCAAATGCTGCCACTGCTCCGCGCTCTCGGAAAACCATCCATCGTTGGTTACGTTGACCAGCAGGTCCGTATCTGCCTTGACCGCGTCACGCGCCAGCCAGGCGAAGGCGTCCTCGAAACAGACCAACGGTGAAACAGTCAGGTCCAGTTTCGCCATCGTCATCTGGACGGGCTTGTCGCCGGGAGTGAAACCCTCGCCGATCGGCGTGAGCTTTTTCATGAAGGGAAGCCAATCGGCCAACGGCGCGTATTCTCCGAAAGCCACCAGACGTCGTTTGTCATAGACTCCACGGACTCCTCCCGGTTCGACCAGCATGGCGCTGTTGAAGTAGGCCCAATCTTCCCGCTCGCCGTGGTCCGTCGCGGTCGGCCTCATGCGCGCATCGTCTCCGCCGCAAATCAATGGCGTCTCGTGCTCCACCACCAACCCGAAAACAGCATCCGCGATCTCCTCATGATGCAGGATCAAGCCCGGCATTCCGCCTTCCGGCCACATCAACAGATCGGGTCTCGACGCCAACGCCTCGTGCGACAACTCGATCATTCGATCCAGGCGATCCTCCGCCGTCTTCGGATCCCACAACAGCGTCTGCGGAAAACTTGGCTGCACCAAACCCACCGTCACCTTCCGAGTTTCGCCGTCGTCGAATCGTTTGACCCGGACACTTCCCGAGGCAAACAAGACCGATACCACGAGCAAGGGCAGAAATATTTCCCGCCAGGCCAAGAATCGTTGTCGCGGCTGCATCGCCAGCGCGTAGAGCGAGAACATCAACGACAGCGAAAACCAGACGATCACGAACGATAGCCCCGGCAAGCCCGCCACCGAGGCAAATTGAATCAAGGGGATCAGACGATGTTGCGTCACCCCGATGCTCAGCCAGGGAAAGCCGGTCAACATCCACCCCACCGTCCATTCCGACAAAACCCACATCCCGGCCATGGCCATAATCCACGAGGTGCGTTGCGCCCACGGTGCTTTCAGCATGTCCTCCAAAGTCCCCGGCAATGTCCGCCGGCAAAACCACACCCAGAGGGCATGGTACACCGCCAGGTACGTCGCCAGCGACCACCAAGCCAGGATCGGCAACCCCGTCACCGGCATGTATTGCAGCCAGTAGATTGTCCCCACCGCAAACGCCATCCCGAAGATCAGACCCGATAGGAAGGCCCGCTTGGTGTCTCCTCCCACGCCAATGAAAAGAATCATCCCCGGCGCCACCCACGCGAAGCCCGGCACGTTCCACTTTGGGAACGCCATCATCAACAGCCCTCCGGCGAGCAACGACAGAAGCTGCCAGGAGTACCGTTTGAAAATGTTCTCACTGCCCGTCAAACGCGCGCAGCTTGAACTTGGAGGGACGAGCTTGCGAGTCCGTTCTCCCCTTAGCCGGGCAACTCGTAATCATGCCGCAACTTTGGATCGTCGGTGAGGTATTGCACGAACTCCCAGTCGTTCCCTTCCGGATCGTAAAAAGTAAACCCGGCGCCGATGCGGATGCGCGTTGGGCGGCGTGGATTCCTCAAACCCGGCGGCCAACATCCGCTCCCGCAATCCCTCCGCGTCATCCACCTCGTAAGCCAGGTGATTCACCCCCGGCTTGCCGGCATACGGTTGCCACTTCTCGGCCGCTTCGCCCCGAGCGGAATTCAGCGCAATATAAGTTTCGTCCGTCCCCACATGCACCCAGCGGACCTCTCCATCCATTTCATCCCGACGGACCTGGAAATCTGGAAACGCCGTCTGCAGATACCGGATCATTCCATCCACGTCTCGGACACAAAAGTTCGCGTGTTCAAGTCGATACTTCATGCCTGCAGGAACGCTAGTGCCAACAGTGATTCTGGCCACCGGAAAATGTTTTTGAACTGTCCGAATCTCGTGGAATGATCCGCCTCATGTTCCTTCGAATTGTTGTTTGCGTTCTCGCCCTGTCGGCCACCGCCCCCGCCGCCAGCCTCAAGGCTGGCGCCTCCGCGGTTGACATCACCCCGCAGGTGTTCCCTGTCAACATGCCGGGTGGCTTCAGCGCCAACTACGCCACCAACGCCCATGATCCGTTGCACGCTCGTGCCCTCGTTTTCTCCGACGGCAAAAAGACCATCGCCATGGTCGTCGCCGACACCATCAGCGGTTCCACGGAAGCGCTCGATGAAGCCAAGGCCATCGCCGCTGCCAAGACCGGTATCGCCACCAACGACATCATGGTCTCCGCCACGCACACCCACAGCGCGGTGCGCACCAGTTACAAGACCGGCCCCGAACCTGAAGTCGCCTATCGCAAACGCTTCGTCGCTGGCATTGCCAATTCCATCGTCCAAGCCCATGCCATCCTTCAACCCGCGCAAGTCGGCTACGCGAAACACCCTCTCCCGGAGGAGGTCTTCAACCGCCGCTGGCATCTCAAACCCGGCAAGATGCCGTTGAATCCCTTTGGCAAGATGGACACCGTCAAGATGAACCCGGGTCGCAGCGAAACCGTTCTTGATCGCGCCGCCGGCCCGACCGATCCCGACGTCTCGATCATCTCCGTTCAGAATGCGCGCCGCCGACCGCTCGCGCTCTTCGCCAACTACGCCCTCCACTACGTCGGCGCCACCCCGCGTGGACAGGTTTCCGCCGATTACTTCGGCGAATTCGCCCGCCTCATGCCCTCCCGTCTGCGCGGCGACAAGGACTTCGTCGCCATGCTCTCCAACGGCGCTTCCGGCGACATCAACAACATCCCGTTCACTGTCGTTCGTCCGCCACGTGAACGATTCGAACAAATCCGCATCGTCGCCGGCAAGACCGCCGACGCCGCCTGGTTCGCTTCCAAAAAGATTCGCAGTCACGAGAGTGATGCCACCGTGGACATGCGCGAACGCGAGATCGCCCTCAAGTACCGCAAGCCCACCAAAGAACAAATCGCTGAAGCCAAGAAGGTGCTGGCCGTGAAGGACAAGGCAGCCATCGCCAAACTCCCTCGCCTCGCCCAAAACTACGCCAGCCGCACCCTGCAAGCCGCCGGTCGCCCCGAATCTCTCACGATCAAGCTCCAAGCCATCCGCGTCGGAGACATTGCCGTTGTCGGCATTCCCTTTGAAACCCTCGTTGAGATCGGCTTGGAACTGAAAGCCAGGAGCCCCTTCAAGAATACCATCGTCGTCGGTCTTGCCAACGGCCGCCACGGCTACCTCCCGACTCCGGAGCAGCACAAACTTGGCGGCTACGAAACCTGGCTCGGCACCTGCGTCGTTGAGAAAGACTCCTCCGTCATCATCATTCGCAACCTTCTCGAACTGCTCGCCGAACTTCGCCAATGATCCGTCTCGACGCGGCGAGCGAGAGCGCAATGACTCTCATCGGAAAAAATAGGTTGGGTAGGTCAGGTTAAGTAGGGCTTTCTCCGGCTTGCCATCCTGGAAGCAGGCTTCGACCTCCTGCTTGAGGCGACGGACATTCGCCGGGTTGAGCAGGGGATCCCTGGTTCGATTTCGCCAGCCGGCCAACACCCGCTTCAATTCAGCGAACTTCTCAGAATGCTTTGGGTCGTCCGTGAGATTGCGGAACTCGTAAGGATCCTGTTGCAGATCGTAGAGTTCGAACTCCGGCGGTTGTCGCATCAGTGCGTAGGCTTCCTTCACCGGGCTCTTTTTGATCACTTTTTGTAGTCCCTCGAAGAAACGATTGATGGTGA
>JBMYQZ010000509.1:0-4454 GCA_049601855.1 Limisphaerales bacterium
CGGGACTTCGGCGCGATCCACGCCTCACACCAACCCTCACTTACGAACACCCCCCGTAGGATTCTCCTCTTTAATTTGCCAGTGGAGGAGCTTAGCCTCCGCGCGGTTGATCAATCCGGTGGAATGAATCTTTATTTCGTCAGGCACGGCACGGCGCTCGACCATCACAACGATGAGAAGCGAGAGCTTTCGGCCACTGGCAAACGGCAGGCGCGCAAGCTCGCTCGATTCTTGCGCCGCGCCGAGACCCGCTTCACCGCCGCCTACACCAGTCCCTTGATCCGTGCCCGGCAAACGGCCGAGATCCTTCTCGAGATCACCAACGAAGGTAAGCAGATCGATCTGAATTTTGCCGGGGCGATGCTGAACGCCACCTCGGTCGAAGACTTTCGTGATTGGTTGACCCAGTTGGGTCGGGGCGGCGACGTCTTGCTCGTCGGGCATGAACCCAGCTTGTCCGACCGCATCCGGGCCCTGCTTCGCATTTCCGGTGCGGCCACGTTTGAAATGAAAAAGGGGGCCTGCACCTGTGTCCGCACGACCAATTGCCAGACCGGCGTCCTCAAGTTTCACATTACTCCCAAGTCGCTTGGGATCTGAGTCATGGACGTATCCCTCGCCCAACTCGCTCGTGAACTTGGAGTCAATTCCTTCCAGCGACACATCCTTCTTTGCGCCGATCAGACCAAGCCCAAGTGCTGCGACAAGGAGAAGTCGATCGAGTCGTGGGACTACCTCAAGAAGCGTCTCAAGGAGCTGAACCTCGTCGGCCCGGAAGCCCTCGTCTACCGCACCAAGGCCAACTGTCTCCAAGTCTGCCAACGCGGTCCCATCGCCCTCGTCTACCCCGAAGGCACCTGGTATCACTCCTGCACCCCCGAAGTCCTCGAACGCATCATCCAGGAACACCTCATCAAAGGCCAACCCGTCGAGGAGTTCCGCTTCACCAACTCCCAGATCTTCGAGTAATCCAAAAACACATCAAAACGCCCAAGAAACTCGTCTCAATAATAAACCAGCTTAATTATTTGACGGAATCGTGGCGGCGGAAACGGTTGAGATTGAGGTTTGTAGGGCGGCGCGGGCAGAGTGGGAAATGGATTGGCCGATCAAACTGGCTTCGACTGATTTCGACGGGACGTTGTTCTGTGAGTTCGAGGAGCCGCCGTTTCCCGAGCAACTGCAGGAGATCCTTGCGGAGTTTCAGCAGGCGGGCGGGATTTGGGTGATCAACACCGGCCGCGATCTGGCCAGTCTCCTGGAGGAACTCGCGCGGTGCCGGGTTGCGGTTCAACCGGATTATGTGGTCGCGGTCGAACGAGAGATCCACGTGCGCGAGGGAGCTCAGTTCAAACCACACGTAAAGTGGAACACCGAATGTCGCGGCAAACACGAGAAGCTGGCCCAAGACCTCCAGAATGACTTGCCGGGAATGGCGTCTTGGATCCGGAATCATTCACGGGCCTCGGTCTTTTCAGATCTCTGGTCTCCGCTCGCGGTCATTGCCACCAACAACGAGGAAATGGACGAGATTCAGGAGCGCATCCGGCTGATGACCGAGCACATCGAAAACGTGGCGTGGATGCGAAACGATGTTTATGCGCGGATCTGTCATGCGGATTACTCGAAGGGAACGGCTTTGGCCGAGTTGGAACGGATGCTTTCGATCGGGGTGGACGAGGTCTTTGCGATCGGTGATCACCTGAACGACCTCGCCATGCTCGACCCCGAGGTTGCCGGTTTCATTGCTGCGCCGGGTAATTCAGTGCCGGAAGTGAAGGAACACGTTTTGGCTCAAGATGGGCGAATCAGTGAATTTTCCTACGGGCATGCCGTCGCAAATGAACTCGCATGGCTCAAATTGCAGGGCTGAATTTGAATTGCTCAAGAGTGAGTGTATTTCAATAAGATAAACTTATCAAAAATGGGCTCGAAATACGTACTCAGACGGACGCTTGAGCGCTTCAGGAAAGCAGTTTACACCTTGAAAAAGTAACTAATTGACAGCTTTTGAAGCAGTGCTAGTGTCAGCAGCCCCAGCGGCGCCACAGCGGGGACAAACGTGCTCTCAGGGCCCCTTTTACATTAGAAAACCGGATAATAAATGAGCGAATCGACGACGGCTGCGCCCGACTCCAGCGACAGAAAATCCCAGCAAATCTCCGAAGCGGTAATTCGTATTGCGGGTAATTCCCAGGACGGTATTCAGGCCATCGGCGGCTTTCTCGCCCGCCTCGCGGGTCGTAGCGAGCAGGACGTCATGACGTTTATGACGATTCCGTCGACGATTTCCGGTGGCCCTTCGATTTTTCAGGTCCGCATCGGGACGGGCGAAATCCTCAGCTCAGGTGATGATGCCGATGTGCTGCTCGCCTTCTACCAGCATTCCTACGAGAACCACATCGCCTTCGTTCGCAAAGGCGGGATCGTTCTTTACGATTCCGATCACGTGGAGCCGGACGAACAGTACCAAAAGGATCATCGCCATGTCGGCGTCAAGGTTTCGAGCCTGACCGTTGAAGCCATCGGCGGCAGCGCCCGCGACAAGGGCAAGAACATCTTCTCGCTGGGTTTGATCGCGCGGATGTTTGATCTCGATGTTGAAAAGCTGAAGAAGCTCATCTCGGAACGCTTCACCGGCAAACCGCAAAGTATCACCGACACCGCCTACAACGCCTTTGACGCCGGCTATGCCCAGGACGTGGGCCAGCTGGTCTCATTGTATAAGTTTGAGGAACCGGACGGCAGCCTTGGCAACCAGGTCGTGATGAACGGCAACGAAGCCTTGGGCTACGGCTTGATTACGGCGGGGGTTCGCTTTGGCGCGGGTTACCCGATTACGCCTTGGTCGGACATCATGGAACTTCTTCGCCGCGAACTTCCCAAGTATGGCGGCACGTTCATGCAGTGCGAAGACGAGATCGCCTCGGTATCGATGGCGATCGGTGGCAGCTACGGCGGCCGTGTCTCGGTTACCGGTTCCAGCGGACCTGGCATTGCCTTGAAGGCCGAAGCCATCGGCTGGGCGATCATGGCGGAAATTCCGCTCATTGTGGTTGATGTGCAACGCGGCGGTCCGTCGACCGGCATGCCGACCAATGTGGAGCAGTCAGACTTGAACATCGCCTGCTACGGTGGCCACGGTGATTCGCCCCGGGTAGTAATCGCGCCGGCCCACGTGGAAGACGCTTTCTACACTGCCATTGAAGCAGTGAACATTGCCCGCAAGTACAGCACGCCGGTCATTCTCCTCACGGACCAGGCGATCGCCACCCGCATCGAAGCCTTCCCGGAACCCAACCTGAAGGAATTGATGCAGGACATCTCCCCGGATCTTTCACCGGTTGCCGATCACAAGCCTTACGACCTCGACGCCGATAACGGCATCACCCGTCACTTGGCACCAGGAACGCGGGTTGCCAGTGGCAAGTATCCCGTCGTGACCGGATTGGAGCATGACGAGATGGGTCATCCGACCAGCTCCAAAAAGCTGCACATCGATATGACTGCCAAGCGCCGAGACAAACTCAAGGCGTTGCAGGCCAGTTATCCGCAGACCGAGGTCTTCGGTCCGAATGAAGGAAATATTCTCATTGTCGGCTGGGGCTCCAGCCAGGGACCGATCAGGGAAGCCGTCGATCGCATGCGCGGCAATGGCGAGAGCGTCTCCGCCATTCACATCCGTTACTTGAGCCCCTTGCCTGACGATCTCACGGACATCTTCTCCGGTTTCCACCACGTTCTCGTCGTGGAACTCAATGACACTGGCGTCCATGGCTACGGGCAAATGGCCCTGCTGCTGCGCGGCAAATACGCCGAACCCAAGATCCAAAGCATCACCAAGACCGACGGCCTCACCTGGCGCATCAGCGAGATCGTTGATCGCGTGCACGAATTCGAACAGGCCCAGGGCAACTGACACTTTTAGGGAACAAGATGAGCAAACTCGCATTTGGTAAAGAAGCCCTCGATCGCACCGGCCGCCTCAACGTCGGCGACATTCCCGACATTCCGGACAGCGACCGCGTCGGACTGAAGAAGAAAGACATCGCCGCTGATCATCCGACCTGGTGCCCGGGCTGCGGTGACTTCTCCGTTCTCGCCCTCTACTTCAAGCTGATTGAAAAGCGCAAGATCTGGCACGAGAAGATTACCACCGTGGCCGGCATCGGTTGCTCCAGTCGCTTCCCGTATTTTGTTCAAGGTCACGGCGTCCATTTCATCCATGGCCGCGCGCTGCCCTACGCCAGTGGGGTCAGCCTCTCCCGCCCCGACCTCCACGTCTTTGCTTTTGGTGGCGACGGCGACGCCTTTTCCATCGGCGGCAATCACTTCAGTCACACCGCCCGCAAGAACATCAAGATCACCTACGTTGTGATGGACAACTGGGTCTACGGTCTCACCAAGAAACAGACCTCCCCGACCTCCCCGATTGGCTTCAAGAGCAAGACCGA
>JBMYQZ010000510.1:0-4448 GCA_049601855.1 Limisphaerales bacterium
GCTTTTATGGCCGAGCCCCCTTCGCAACGTTCGGGCCGAAGCCTCAGGACGAATCCGACGCGTTCTCAGACGCTCGCTACTCCACGATCATCTCGCCGTTCATGACCAGCCAGTGGCCGGGGAAGGTGCAGACGTAGGGGTAGTTGCCCGGTTCAGTTGGAGCGGTGAAACGGAGGACTTCGGTGGTGTCCTGTTTCAGTAGTTTGGTGTGATGCAGAATCTTGTCGGATGGCGGGATAAAGTGCTTCTTAAGTCCGTCCTTTTGCGTCGCCATCATATTGCCGGCCATGCCGATTTCCATGGCGGCGCCGGGTTTGACAATGACGAGGTTGTGCTGGGTGACGTCGGGGTTGGTAAAGGTGAGTTTGACGGGTTTGCCAGCGTTCACTTCGAAGCGTTTGACCGTAAAGAGCATGCGTTCGGGGACGCAGGAGATCTCGACCGCTTGAATTCCCTTTTGATTGTCAAACGCGGCTTCGACCGCGCTCGGAACGGATCGGCCCTTGTTGCGCTTGGACGCCTTCTTGAAGCCGGCGAAGAACCTATCAAGATCCGGTTTCTTGGCGCTGTCGTTCCGCAGATGCCGAGCGATGCTCTCGGCTCCAAAGGCGGTGGCCACGGCGTATTGCAGATGCTGACTGGAAGGCTTTTGGGAGACAGCGATGACGGCTTCGGCTGCTTGAGGTGTTCCGATATAGGTTGCGGCCAAAGCGGCTTCCATGCGGACGAGTCCGTTGTTGTCATTGGCACGCTTGGTGAGTTCCGCAGACCCGACCTGCTCGTGCCAATAGCGCAATTGCCGGGTGGCTCCGGCGCGGGCGTTGTGGTTGTCGCAATTGAGCAATTCCTGGAGCAGGGGTGCGTTGACGAGGCCGACGTTGCGATATCCCCAGACGGCTTCGAGTTGGTGATGCCGGTGACGCTGGTCGCCGGGATTGAGTCGGCTCAAAAACTGATCCAGGGCACGTTTCACTTCCTGGGGATCGCGATCGCGGAGTTCACGCTTGGCCCAGTAACGGTAGCGGTATTCTGGACGCTTCAGGAGGTTTACGAGTTGCGTCGTGGAGGCGCCTTCAAATTTCGGCGGATCCTGGAGCTTCATGCCTTTGGGGATGATCCGCCAGATACGACCGGACTTGCGATCGCGGCGTGGGTCACGCAGGGCGTATTGCGCGTGGCCTTTGATGGGGTTGTACCAATCGCAGACATACATCGCGCCACGCGGGCCGTAGCGAAGATCGACGGGAATGAAGCTGAGGTTGCGTGAGAAGATGATGTCGAACTGGTATTTTTCCTCGAAGTGGTCGTCGTGTTCGACCCACTTGTGAAACTCGACGCGATTGTTCGGCTTGTAGCGCGCCTTGGCGAAACCGCCTTGGTATTCTTCCGGCCAATTTGGAAAGTCGATGAACTCATGTCCGGCCGTGCCGGAATAGGCGGGGATGCCGTTGGGGCGGGGATGTTGGGTGGGATACTTCGGGTTGGTGGCGTGAAATACGCTGGCAAAGATCGGATGACTGGCGACGTGATGGCCCCAGTCGTCGTAGGTCACGCCCCAGGGATTGGTGTTCGGGTAGTTGCCGAAGGTGACCAGGCGATGCGTATCCGGTCGATAGCGGAACCAGGCGCTGTTCTTCGCGCGGACGGGACCGTATGGCGTTTCGACCTGGCTGTTGTGAAAGATGGATTCACGGAAGAGCAGGTCGCCGTCGGGCGTCCATACGAAATCGTGCAAGGCGTGGTGTGAATCTTCCGTGCCGAAGCCGGTGTAGATCTTGCGCCGGAAGTCGGCTTTGCCGTCTCCATCCGTGTCCTTCAGGAAAGTGATGTGCGGTTCCTCGGAAACGTAGATGCCGCCGTCGCCCAGTTCGAAGCTCAACGGGATGTGAACGTCGTCGGCCCAGACGTGGCTCTTGTCAGCTTTGCCGTCACCATCGGTGTCTTCGAGGATGACGATCTTGTCGTTTGGTTTGTTGCCGGGATAAACGTGCGGGTAGGTGGTGGAACAAGCGACCCACAAGCGACCCCTCGAGTCCCAGCGGATCTGAATCGGACAAGCGATGTCAGGGAATTCCTCTTCTGAGGCGAAGAGGTTCACCTCGAAACGAGGATCGACATCGAACGCCTTGAGTTCGTCGGCGGGAGTCAGCCACTCGTTCGCGCCGAGACTCTCAGCGACCTGATCCAATTTGGGGACGTTGGAGTCGTCGATGTCGGTGGATACCGGACGGCCGGCGGATAGATCCCAGATGCGTTTCTCCCGGTTGTTGACCATGATCTCGAAGTTGCGCATGGCGGGAAGGAAATCGAGGTAGCCGTAGCGTTTGTTGCGCCCGCCGGTGTAGTAGAAGGTGTTCAACGGGCGGTAGCGATAAAACCACTGACCGTTCTTCTCGACCACTTCGGCGCGAATCTTCTCGTCGAGCGGGGGAAGTTTCTGGTTGCCGAACGCGCCCTTGAAGAGCGCTTTGCCGAAGACGGCATAGCCGTTTTCAAGCATGTGCGCGCCGTTGAAGGTGAGATCGGTTCTGGGATCGGCCATCGCCTTACGAGTGGCGTTGAACACGTTGACGAAACTAACCTTCGTCTTGCGGGCGACGGCGGACATCGCCTTCGTGTACGCGGCGATATTCGCATTGTTCAGGTCGGCGGCTTTCACGCCTTGCACATTTTCGTTCGCGACCGGAGAGACGAGGACGATGCGTGGCCCGGTCTTGCCGTTGTAGGCGCTGGACTTCATCGCGCCGACAAACTTCTCCAAGCGGTCGGAAAAATCGGCGAGGCCCTCCTTACCGGCGAAAGATTCGTTGTAGCCGAACGCGGCGAAGATTACGTCCGCTTTCTGCACGGTAAGGTGCTGGTCCATCGTGCCGAAGTTGTCGGGACGGGGTTGGAGAAAGATCTCGTCGGCGGACCAGGCGAGATTGCGGACCTTAAGCTTCAGATTCGGATGAGCCTGTTGCAGCAGTGTTTCGAAGTGGCCCATATCGCTGGCGCGATCGAAGAGGGTGTTGCCCACGAAACAGATCTTGTCACCTTGCTTGAGTTTCAGTGGAAGCTTGGTGTCGACGGACTTGCCGGGCTTCGGATACGGGGCGGTCTTTTCGAAGATGGCGTATTGCTCGAGATCGGGATCCTTGGGTGGCTCAGGATTGCCGGTCTTGGTTCTCTTGGCGTCGATCAGTTTGGGGCGGTCGTTCTTCTGGGCTGCCCACACAGGGGAGCAAGTGAGCGCCAGAGCACAAAGGATTGGGAATGTTTTCTGCATGAGCAAGCGGGGATTCAAGGGGAAGAAAGAAGGAATGCCAAGAACTTGGCCTACTTGACGACCGAATGGAGGACGATGGCCTTGAGGTTCATGACGGCGCCGCTGACCTGGCGCGTGCATTTGACGTCCACAGAATAGCGGACGCCGGCATCAAGTTGGACCTGTCCCGTGCGCATGCCGGTGTAGGCGTACCAACTGCCGGTCGAATTGACGCGGATCGTGATGGGGTTGCCGTTGAAAGTAATCTGAACCTCGTTGCCGGGAGGGCCGGCCTGGGAATAGGCGATTTCCACAAGGTAGCGGCCAGTCTTCTTCGGTTTGAAATCCCAATGGACGTAATCATTGGAATCCACCCAGAAGCCGATCCGATGATTGCCGGGATGCGTTTCCAATTTGGCCCGCTGGCCGAAGACCTTGGCGTCCAAGGCGCTCAAGACGATCGTGCCATCGGCGTGCTCCGTGGACTTCTCGGTGGTGAGGACATGGATTGGCGGGTTCTTGCCCGTCTTGCCGGCCGGGAGTCCGAGGCGCATGTCGCTGGCGTCCTCGTTGTACATCCAGAACAGCGGTTGGCTGTTGGTTTCACTGCCGACCCAGCCAGAGACGATGTTGGGGAAGGGGGTAGGAATCTTCAGAAGTCGATTCGCGGGCCATTTCTTAACCTCGAGAACACGACGGTACGAGAGTTTCTTTTCGGCCGGGGTGTTGATGCTGCCCCAGTCGGTCTTGATCGTTCCATCAGCGGCGCCAGCGGTGATCGCGAGGCAAACCGAGGTGAAGAGCAAAAGTCGTTTCATGGCCTGATGTTGGCGGACTCGGCGTCCGCGGATCAAGACTTGGACGCATCTTCATCAGGTTTCGTTCTAAGGTAATACCAGCATCCACCCGCAAGCGTGATAAACGCGAGCAACAATCCAAGCCGGAACCGACTATCCACGTATCGCAGTTCCACGACGTGTTCGCCTGCGGGAACAGAGATGCTCTGAAATCCCAGGTCGGTGGGGGTGATTTCGACTGCCTCGCCGTCGATGGTCGCTTTCCATGGATGATAGTGGAACTGCGCGATCATCGCGGCCACCGACCTGGAGCTGTGGGTCTTGAAGGTGATGTGCTGGTTTTCGAACTGAAGGTCTTCGATTCGCGCGCTGGGATTGATGGTCACCCACGGCTGGGCGGTGGG
>JBMYQZ010000511.1:0-4447 GCA_049601855.1 Limisphaerales bacterium
TTTGTACAAGCCCGATCTTTGGCTTTTTCAAGTTTTCGAACACGCCCTAGTTGAACATGAAGAAACTCATTACTGCAGCACTCAGCCTCGCCTTCGCTTTCGCCCTCACCACGGGCGCGGTGGCCGAGGAGAAGAAAGAAAAGAAAGCCAAGAAAGGCGGCGCCAACAAGGAACGCACGGTTAAAGGTTCCCTCGTCTGTGCTCACTGCGAGCTCGGCAAGGGCGACTCCTGCAACAACGCCATCAAGGTGACCCGGAAGAACAAGAAGACCGGCAAAGAATCGACCGTGGTCTACTTCCTCGACGGAGACGCCGCCTCGGCTCTCGGCAAAGGCAAGGGCCAATCCGTCGTCGCCAAGGGCACGATCAAGCGCGAAGGCAAAGGCAAAGAAGCCAAACTGACCCTCGTCGCCTCCTCCCTCTCCGCGGACAAGAAGAAGAAAAAGTAATTCCTTTTCAATCTCGAATCGCAAAGCCGCTTGGTAATCCCAAGCGGCTTTTTTGTGCCTAAACCAACGATTTAGTCCGGAGATCGGAGACGAATAATAAACCAGCTAGATTATTTGACGTCGTTCGCAGCGCGGTGACGCAAGGCTGAAGAAATTCGTTGTTCGGATAGTCCGGGGAGCTGGATCAGCTCATGCGCATGGGCATGAGGACGTAGAGGAAGGGACCGTTGACGCGCACCAAGCCGGGGCTCAGTTCGTCGTTCAGTTCCATGAAGACTTCGTCGCCTTCCAACACCTTGAGGGGATCCATCAGGAATCCTGGATTGAAGGCAATGGAGATTTCCGGGCCGTTGTAGTTGATCGCGATGCTCTCGCGACCTTCGCCGACGTCCGGGGTGTTGGCGGTAATGGCCAGATTGTTCTTCCCGAAGGTGAGTTTTACCGAGTTGGACTTGTCGTTGGTCATCACCTCGGCACGACGCAGGGCTTGGTGAAGTTCCTCGCGGACCAGGGTCACGCGTTCCTTGGTCTCGTTCGGGATGACCTGTTTGTAATTCGGATAGTTGCCTTCGACCAACTTGGACATCAGCAGGATGGTCTGCTGGCCTTCGCCGCTCAATTCGAAGGAAACCTGATTCTCGGTAAACTGGATTTTGACGTCTCCGGAATTCTGCAGGAGCCGGTTCAACTCGCTGACGGCCTTCGTCGGCACGATGAACTCGCCGGTCGCTCCGTCACTAAGTTCTTCCTCGGTCATCGAAAGACGGCGACCGTCGGTGGCGACGAGTGTCAATTTGTCCGACTTGAAGCTCATGAACACGCCATTGAGGACGTAACGGGACTCGTCCATCGAGATAGCGATGGAGGTCTTCTTGAGCATCGCCTTGAATTTCTCTTGCGGGAGCACGATCGAGGCGCTTTCGCCAAACTCGGGCATCGGAGGGAACTCATCGGCTGCGATTCCGTTGATTTTGTAGAACGACGCACCTGCTTTGAGACTGGAAACGCTCTTGTCGTTGGTATCGAGCTCGATTTCGGGGGCCTGGAGCTCACGGACAATGCTGAAGAATCGTTTGACAGGTATGGTGGTGCCACCCTCCTTGCCCACCTTGGCGTCGACGTGACAGGAAATCGTTACATCGAGGTCCGTGGCGGTAAATTGGAGTTTGTCCCCCTCGCCTTTCAGCAGGACGTTCGAGAGAATCGGAAGGGTCGTGCGTGACCCGACCACGTTTTGAACGGCCTGCAAGCCGGCGATCAATTGGTCCTTGGCTATGGAGAGTTTCATGCGGCTTAGTACTAACTGATTCTTTAACTAAAAAATCAGTCTTATTAAGGGGTGTGAATAAGGAAAACAACTCTCAGTGTCAAGCCACCAGCAGGGCCGAACCTAACATATAGTGGTGTGAATATCGATGGGTGCAATTTCTGGGCTACCTGACCAACTCGGCTTTGTCCGCGTTATCCCAAATCATCACCACAATTGCTGGCCATGTTATCCAGAGGTTCTTAGCCGCTCGATCACCTTGGGGAGCACGCCGATCACATGATCAATCTGAGGCTCTGTTGTCTCCCGTCCCGCCGAGAAACGTACTAAAGCATTGGATTCTGCATCGCTCACTCCCATTGCCTTCATGACGTGCGAAGGTTCCAGAGATCCGGCGGAACAGGCCGAACCACTCGAGGCACACACGTTTTCCATGTCCAAAACCGCCATTAAGGCAATGCTGTCGCAATCGGTAACGGTAAAGGAAGTCGTGTTTGGCAAATATTCGTTTAAACTACCCCTAAAGGTAGCGCCATCAATAGAATCGACGCATTTCAACACACGGTCTCGAATCAGTTCCATCGATTTTGCTGGAAATACGGGTTCTGCGACAAACTTCTCCATGGCGGTCACCAAACCGGCGATTGCGGCTAGATCTTCGGTTCCAGCTCGGCGTTCGTTCTCATGAGCGCCACCCAGCAAAATCGGGTGGGGTAGCAACGGAGACTTGATATAGAGCGCGCCAACACCCCGTGGTCCGTGGAACTTGTGTGGACAAATCGGCACCAAATCAGCATTAAATTGCGCTATTTCTGTAAATGGGAGCTTACCAAACCACTGTACGGCATCGCTGTGAAACAGTACTCCGTGGTCCTGGCAGATTGCGCCGAGTTCGGAGATCGACTGTACGGTGCCCGTTTCGTTGTTGGCAGCCATGAGTGAGACGAGGATGGTGTCGTCGCGGATCGCTTTTGAGAGATCATCCGGATCAATTGTTCCCGACTCATCGACGGGTAGGCGGGTGACCTTAAAACCATCAAACTTCTCCAAATAGTCAAAAGAATGCAGAACTGCGTGGTGCTCTATCGTTGAAGTAATTAGATGTCGGCCTTTTTCTCGCAGGAGACGGGCCGTTCCGAACACGGCAAGATTGTTGGCCTCCGTGCCGCCGCTGGTGAAAACGATTTCACTCGGCTTGCATTGGAAGACCTGGGCGGCGCGGTCGCGAAAGTCATCCAAGACAGCCCGTGCATGACGGCCGATTTGGTGTACTGAGGAGGGATTTCCCCAGATTTCAGTGTAATAGGGTTCCATCGCCCGCCTGACGGATTCATCCATCGGCGTGGTCGCGTTGTAATCCAGGTACACCGGTTTCACGGACGCATTTAAGCCGAAGGAGAGGGAGCTGCAAACCGCTTTCGCAGCTGGATGCCGATCCGGGAGTAGTCAGTGAAGAACTCCGCGACGCGAGTGGAAACGTGGTGGGATATCGAGCATAAACGGCCGGAATGCCCAGTATTGCCGGGCTGTATGAATGCTTTTTTGCTTGCTGGATGATGGGCAACAAACCACGCTAAAACAGTTCGGCGGCGCTTTCACGAGCGGGCCGACATTTATTTTCTAACCACATAATTTTATGAGTAGCGACAATCAGAACTTCCCCTTCCCCGGGATTCCGACCACTTCGGACGGGGCGGGTGGCGTGGTCTGGGTGGAAACCAACATCTCGACCGGCGCCTGTGCCTACCCGATCACCTCATCGACCACGATGGGCACGGGTTATCAAACAGAATACTCTAACGGTAAAAAGAACCTCTGGGGCGACGAATTGTTGTTCATTCAGCCTGAATCGGAGCATTCCGCAGCTTCCAGCTGTGAAGGTTATGCGCTTTCCGGTGGACGCGTGACCAACTTCACGTCGGGTCAGGGTTTGGTCCTGATGAAGGAAGTGCTCTACACGATTGCGGGCAAACGCCTGCCGGCGGTCTTCCATATCGGTGCCCGTGCGCTCACCAGCCACTCGCTCAACGTACATTGTGGTCACGACGACGTGATGAGCGTTTGGGACTGTGGCTGGGGCATCCTGTTTGGTCGCAACGCTCAGGAAGCGGCTGACCTCGCTTTGATTGCACGTCGGTCGGCGGAAGATTCCTCTACTCCCTTTCTGAATGTGCAGGACGGATTCCTCACCACGCACACGATTGAAAACGTCCGCTTGCCGGAACTCGATTTCATGAAGGATTTCATCGGTGATCCTTGCACCAAGCTGATGAACATGATGGATCCGGATTTCCCGATCATGTCCGGCGTCGTCCAGAATCAGGACTCCTACATGAAAGGCAAGATCGCGCAACGCAACGTGACGGACAAGATTCCGGCCGCGGTTGAGAACGCGATGAAGGAATTTGGCGAGAAGACCGGACGCAAGTACGGGATGATCGAGTCCTACCAGATGGACGACGCGGAATACTCGGTCGTCGGTATGGGCGGTATGATGGAAACCGCCTTGGCGGCCGTCGACTGGATGCGTGAGAACATGGGCGTGAAAGTCGGTGCCGTGCACGTCACCTGTTTTGCCCCGTTCCCGTCCGTTCAGTTGGTGGAATGCCTGAAGAACGTGAAGGCCTTCACCGTGGCCGAGCGCATGGACAACCCGCTGACCGGCTCGAATCCGCTGACGATGAGCATTCGCTCCGCCTTTGCTGAAGCCTTGACGGGTCTGAACTCCGGT